>CAZSBV010000149.1:0-5259 GCA_964605105.1 uncultured Lachnospiraceae bacterium
TAAAAGATACTGTAAAAGTATTAAGCATTGATGGGGTTGTTCCCAGTGAAGAAACTATTAAAGATGGAAGTTATGTAGTACAGAGACCATTCGTATTAGTAACAAAAGCAGAGGAAGCACTTTCAGAAGGCGCTCAGAAGTTTTTTGATTATATTACTTCCGATGCAGCAGTGGAAATTATTTCCGGTGCAGGAGTAGTTGCAGCAAAATAAATATAATGAAAGCGATGGCAAATAAACAGTCACCGCTTTCTTTTGCTACGTGAAACAAAATGTGTCCTGAAAATTATGAATGAAGGACATTAGGAGAAATCATATGAGAAAGACAAAAGTAATTGAAAATATAATTCACGGAATCTTTTTGATTCTGGGTCTGATTACGGTAGCCAGTGTTTTGATGATTACAATTTATCTTGTAATTGCAGGAATTCCGGCAATCAGAGAAATCGGGCTGTTCAAATTTTTATTCGGTAAGACATGGGCGTCTACTGCGGCAGAACCTTCCTATGGTATTTTACCTTTTATTTTGACTAGTGTGTATGGAACCGCAGGTGCCATTTTACTTGGAGTACCAATCGGCTTTTTCACAGCTGTTTATCTTTCTAAAATTGCCACAGGAAAAGTAAGGGAAGTCATGGAAGCAGCAGTCAGTCTCCTGGCAGGAATCCCTTCTGTTGTATATGGTCTTGTGGGTATGCTGGTATTGGTTCCGGGAATCAGAAAAATTTTTAATGTTCCTGATGGTGCCAGTTTACTGGCAGCAATCATTATTTTAGCAATTATGATTTTACCTTCTATTATAAAAGTATCTATCACTGCATTGGATGCAGTACCAAAGGAATATGAAGAAGCATCTTTGGCATTGGGAGCAACACCCATTGAAACATATTTCAGGGTATCGGTTCCGGCTGCCAAAAGTGGAATTGCAACAGCTGTCGTTTTGGGAGTTGGAAGAGCTATTGGAGAAGCCATGGCGGTTATGATGGTATCCGGAAATGTTCCTAATATGCCATCTCTATTCCAGAGTGTGCGCTTTCTTACTACGGCAGTTGCCAGTGAAATGGCATATTCCAGTGGATTACAGCAGCAGGCATTGTTCTCTATCGCACTGGTATTATTCTTATTTATTATGTTGATTAATGTAACATTGAATTTCTTTTTGAAGAAGGATGGAAAGGAGGCATAAGATGGACACGAAAAAGGTAATTCAGAAAAGAAAAACATATGAAGTGACTATGAAAGCCTTAATGCTTATTTCTACATTTTTAACCGGATTGTTAGTTGTATTCCTTATTTCTTATGTTTTATTTAGAGGAGTTCCCAATCTTTCCATTGAATTTTTAACAACAAAGCCAAGTTATATTACAGAGAAGATTGGTATACTGCCGGATATTTTAAATACGGTATATATTGTAATCGCAACCCTTCTGATTGTGCTTCCTTTAGGAGTAGGAGCTGCAATTTATTTAACAGAATATGCAAGCAATAAAAAAATAGTAGGAGCTATCGAATATGCAGCAGAAACTCTTTCCGGAATCCCTTCTATTATTTATGGTCTGGTAGGAATGTTATTCTTCTGTCAATTCATGGGAATGAAGACGTCTCTTCTGGCGGGAGCATTGACGTTGGTAATTATGAATCTGCCCACCATTATGAGAACTACTCAGGAAAGTTTGAAAACGGTACCACAAAGTTATCGGGAAGGTGCTTTTGGTCTGGGAGCCGGAAAATGGAGAGTTATTAGAACGGTAGTATTGCCGGGTTGTGTGGACGGTGTTATTACCGGATGTATTCTTTCTGTTGGACGAATTCTTGGAGAATCGGCAGCGTTATTGTTTACGGCAGGATTTGCCCATGCGGTAAATGGGATAAAAGAAGGTCTTGTGAGTCCGGGAGCCACACTTACAGTAGCCTTGTATGTATATGCAAAAGAACAGGGAGAATTTGGAGTGGCATTTGCCATTGCAGCGATCTTAATGATATTAACCGTAATAACCAATTTGGCGGCAACTATGGTAGGAAAATATTTTAGTAAAAGGAGAAACAGTTAATGAATATTATAAATGCAAATGAACTGTGCATTTGGTATGGAGCGAATAAGGCATTAAAAGAAGTCTCTATGTCTATCCCGGAGAGAAGTATTACAGCATTAATCGGTCCGTCCGGATGTGGTAAATCTACATTTTTAAAAACATTAAATAGAATGAATGATTTAGTGCCGGGAATTAAAATTGAAGGTAAAGTAGAATATGAAGGAAAAAATATTTTTGATTCATCTGTGGATGTAAATGAACTTAGAAGAGAAATTGGAATGGTGTTCCAGAAGCCGAATCCATTTCCTATGAGTATTTACGACAATATTGCCTACGGACCACGTACGCATGGGATTACTAACAAAGCAAGATTAGATGAAATTGTAGAAAAAGCACTGAAAGATGCGGCGATCTGGGATGAGGTAAAAGATCGTCTGAAAAAGAATGCGTTGGGGCTTTCCGGTGGACAACAGCAGCGTCTTTGCATTGCAAGAGCATTGGCAGTAGAACCAAAAGTGCTATTGATGGACGAACCAACCAGTGCGTTAGACCCAATTTCAACTTCACGAATTGAAGAACTTGCGACTCAGTTAAAAGAAAAGTATACTATAGTCATTGTAACTCATAATATGCAGCAGGCAGTTCGAATTTCTGATTATACCGCTTTCTTTTTACTTGGAGAATTGGTGGAGTTTGGAGAAACAGAAAAGCTGTTCTCACAGCCACTGGATAAACGGACAGAAGATTATATTACGGGGAGATTTGGATAATGAGAAGCAGATTTGATGAACAGTTAATGCTGTTAAATAAAGAAATGATTGAAATGGGTGCATTGTGTGAAGATGCCATTGAATTAGTTGCAAAAGCATTAGAGACGAATAACGGTGAAATTTATAAAGAAGTAAGACCGATTTCTATCGAAATTGATCATAAAGAACGTGATATTGAAGCAAGATGTATGAAGTTATTGTTACAGCAGCAGCCAGTGGCAAGAGACTTAAGACAGATTTCTGCAGCACTGAAAATGATTACCGACATGGAACGTATCGGTGATCAGGCAGAAGATATTGCGGATATAATCGGTTATCTGAATGGTGAAAATCTAAACAGTTGTGTGCCGGTACAGGAAATGGCACAGGCAGCTATTAAAATGGTTACAGAAAGTGTAGATGCTTATGTAAGTAAGGATGTTGCACTTGCAGAAAAAATTTTAAAAGAAGATGATATTATTGATGAATATTTTATGGAATCCAAAAAGCGATTAATTAAAATGATTGCAAGTAATCCGGAAAATGGAGAGTACGCATTGGACCTTTTAATGATTGCAAAATATTTTGAAAGAATCGGAGATCATGCTACGAATATTGCTGAATGGGTAATCTTTTCAGTAACAGGTGTACACGAGGAGGCTTAAGAGTAAAGCAGTTTTTTAGCTGGCTGGAAGAGAAAGGAATGGATAGAAACATGATTTGGTGTGTGGAAGACGATGCCAGTATCAGAGATATTGAAATATATACGTTATTGTCCACAGGATTTGAAGCGAAAGGATTTGAAGACGGAAAATCAGCCTGGGAAGCGTTGAAATCAGAAAGACCGGAGTTGATTCTTTTGGACGTAATGCTTCCGGAAATGGATGGAATAGAGTTTTTGAAAAAAATCAAAGGCTCTCCTGCTTTATGCGATATTCCTGTCATTATGGCTACTGCCAAAGGAAGTGAATATGATAAGGTAAAAAGTCTGGATATGGGAGCAGACGATTATCTTGTAAAACCTTTTGGAATGATGGAAATGATTTCACGCATCAAAGCGGTGCTTAGACGATGTAAGCCGAAACAGGATGCTTGTCTTTTAAAAGTAAAAGAGCTTGTTTTGAATCCGGAAGAAAGAACTGTATTTATCAAAGAAGAAAAAGTTGCTTTGACTTATAAAGAGTTTGAACTTTTACAACTGTTTTTATCTCATCCGGGAAAAGTATATACAAGGGATGTACTTTATAATGAAATCTGGGGTTCCGATTATATTGGCGAATCCAGAACTGTAGATATGCATATCAGGACTTTGCGTCAAAAATTGGGAGAATATGGAGAATTGATTGAGACTGTAAGAAATGTAGGTTATCGTATGGAGGCTCAAGGTTGAGGTAAAATTCAACCTTGAGTTTTATGTGTTTTGAAAGTAAAAAGAGAAAGGTAGTTTATGAGAAAAAAGATATTTCAATCTATTTTAAATGTAACAATTATAGTACTCTTGTCCAGCTTAATTCTGGTTACAGGAGTCCTTTATAATTATTTTCAAGAGATACAAAATAGACAGTTGAAGGATGAATTATTTTTAGCGGCATTAGGAACAGAGCAGGAAGGATTCAATTATCTTTCTAATTTAAATACAGAAGATTATCGAATTACATGGATAGATATCGATGGAAGTGTGCTATTTGATAATCAGGCGGATATTACCAAGATGGAAAATCATGGTAACCGTGAAGAATTTCTGGAAGCCATGGAAACAGGATATGGCAGCAGTTCCAGACACTCCATTACTTTGACAGAGAACACACTTTATGAGGCAAAATTATTGTCAGATGGAACTGTACTTAGAATTTCTATGAATCAAAAAAGTATGCTTGCTTTGTTATTGGGATTAATTCAGCCTTTTGGAATTATT
Organism: uncultured Lachnospiraceae bacterium; assembly: GCA_964605105.1. GTDB lineage: Bacteria > Bacillota > Clostridia > Lachnospirales > Lachnospiraceae > SFDP01. The sequence goes on from CAZSBV010000149.1 coordinate 4,697, forward strand.
TCTATTGCAGCTATGATAGTTGCGTATTTTATCGCAGAAAAGCTGGCAAATCAGATTATAGAGCCTTTGGATGAGATTGATCTGGAACATCCTTTGAAAGAAGATAGCTATGAAGAACTTGCGCCTTTTTTAAAGAGGATTCATTATCAAAAGAAACAAATTAAATGGCAAATTGAAGAATTGGAACAAAAGAAAATAGAATTTGAACAGGTCGTATCGCATATGAAAGAAGGTCTGGTTCTTTTAGATGCTTCAAATCAGGTATTAAGTATTAATCCTGCTGCCATGGAATTATTTCAGGCTACGGAAGATTGTATTGGAAACGATTTTTTGTCTGTGGAACGAAAACAGAAATTGACCTATGCCATAGCAAAGGCCAAAGAAGAGGGACACAGTCAGATTCGAATGGAAAAGAATAAAAGAGAATATCAATTTGATATCACCAGCATTTGTACAGAAAAAGGAGTCGTAGGTTCTGTTATTCTTGCTTTTGATATTACAGAGCAGATGAACGCAGAAAAAATGAGAAGAGAATTTTCAGCCAATGTTTCTCATGAATTAAA
>CAZSBV010000150.1:0-5224 GCA_964605105.1 uncultured Lachnospiraceae bacterium
ATATAAAACAAAGTTTATAATGTTTCATGATCGGGAGAACAAGTATGGATTGGGGTTCAGATTTAATTAATGTAAAAGGAATCGGAGAAAAAACAGTAAAATTATTTCATAAACTGGATATTTATACTGTTAGGGATTTGCTTTATTATTTTCCAAAAGATTACGAGAAATTTGAAGAACCTGTATCAATTTCGGAATGTAAAAGCGGCGGAATTGTGACCATTCGTGCCAAGATTCCTAATCAAAATATGGAAATTAGGAAAGCAGGAAGACTGGTTTTATTCAAATTTTATTTGTCAGAAGGAGAAAAAAGAATAGACGTTACTTATTTTAATATGTCATTCTTAAAAAATACCCTTTTTCCGGGACAGGAATTTATATTCAGAGGTAAGCTGGAAGAGAAAAAGGGTCGTCTGTCTATGGATCAGCCCAAATTCTATAAGCCGGAAGAGTATGGGAAGTTTTTAAATACTTTGCAGCCAATTTATTCTCTTACAAAAGGTCTTACCAGCAATTTTATTCAGAAGGCAGTAAAAGAGATTTTGAAAAATGTTTCTTTAGAACAGGAGTTGTTGCCGGAATATATGGTAGAAAAATATCAGCTTTGCAGTCGAAGAGAAGCGTTCGAAACATTGCATTTTCCAAAATGGGAAGAAGCGGTGCTGAATGCCAGAAAAAGGTTGGTTTTTGAAGAATTTTTAGCGTTTTGTATTAACGTGAAGTCTCAAAAAGATACGGATATGAATCTGCCGGTAGCTAACCCTCTTTTAAGGACAGCGGCAACGGCACGTTTATTGGAACAGCTGCCATATAAATTAACAAAAGCACAGTTAAAGGCGTGGGAGCAGATTGAAAACGATATGGCAGGCGATTATGCCATGAATCGAATGGTACAGGGAGATGTAGGTAGTGGAAAGACGATTTTGGCAATTCTGGCATTGCTTATGACAGCTGCTAACGGCAGACAGGGAGCTTTTATGGCACCTACGGAAGTTCTGGCAAAACAGCATTATGATTCTATTTTGGAAATGACGCAAGAATATCATTTAGAAATGAAACCTATTCTTCTGGTTGGTTCCATGACTGCAAAGGAAAAGCGAAGAGCCTATGAACGGATAGAATTAGGATTGGCTAATGTGATTATCGGAACTCATGCCTTGATTCAGGGAGGGGTAGTCTATAGAGATTTGGCACTTGTTATCACAGATGAACAGCATAGATTTGGGGTAAGACAGCGTCAGACATTACAGGAAAAGGGGGACAATACCCATATTCTTGTCATGAGTGCGACACCTATTCCAAGAACCTTGGCAATTATTTTGTTTGGAGATTTACATTTATCCATATTGGATGAGATGCCTGTGGGAAGACTTCCTATTAAGAATTGTGTGGTTAATACTTCTTATAGGGAAAAAGCATACCAGTTTATGCAAAAAGAAATTGATGCCGGGCATCAGGTCTATTGTATCTGTCCTATGGTAGAAGCCGGGGAAATGGAAAATTTGGAGAATGTGGAAGATTACGCTGATAAATTACAGAACCACTTTGGTGATAGGGCAAGGGTATCTTACCTTCATGGAAAAATGAAACCGGCATTAAAAAATCAGATTATGGAAGATTTTGCAGCAAAAAATATAGATATTCTGGTATCCACCACAGTAATTGAAGTAGGAATCAATGTTCCAAATGCTACAGTTATGATGGTAGAAAATGCGGAACGTTTCGGATTAGCCCAGCTGCATCAGTTGAGAGGACGTGTAGGGCGAGGAAAAGACCAGTCTTATTGTATTTTTGTAAATGGGAATCAAAATGATAAGACTATGGAAAGATTGGAACTTTTGAATAAATCTAATGACGGATTTTTCCTTGCGAATGAAGATATGCGTCTTAGAGGACCGGGAGACATTTTTGGAATCCGACAGAGCGGCGACTTTGTATTTCAGGTGGGGGATATTTATAATGATTCTGAAATTTTGTTGGAAACGGCAGCTTTGGCTGATGAAATATTGCAGTCGGAATCGACAGAGCAATTATTTCCGTTATTAGAAACTTTCCGCGCAGAAATAGGGAATGAGGTTGACTTTAGGAGTATTTAAAAGTAAAATAGCATTGTTGTTATAGTGTTCAGTAGATTGTAAGATACTGAACAGTTATTTGTAGTTTATAATTTATTAGTTATAATTCTTCCAATGTTATATTTGGGAATTTATTAAAGAATGGAGAGAATTGAAAATATGAGCAAAGTTGCTATTATGACAGACAGCAATAGCGGAATTACGCAGAAAGAAGCTAAGGAGCTTGGTATTCATGTAATTCCAATGCCTTTTTTAATGGGTGACGAAACTTATTATGAAGATATTAATTTAACTCAGAACGGATTTTATGAAAAAATGGAAAGTGGATGCAATATCAGTACTTCCCAGCCTTCACCGGAAGTTGTTCTGGGTATGTTTAAAGAACTTTTAAAAGAATATGATGAAGTAGTTCATTTACCAATGAGCAGCGGGTTGAGCGGTTCCTGCCAGACTGCCCATATGTTAAGTATGGATTTCGACGGAAAAGTTCAGGTAGTAAATAACCAGAGAATTTCTGTTACATTAAGACAGTCTGTGTTAGAAGCGAAAGCATTGGCAGAAGCCGGAAAAAATGCAGCTGAGATTAAAGAAATTCTGGAAGCAGACAAGTTTAATTCTACAATCTATATTATGGTCGATACCTTGGAATATCTGAAAAAAGGTGGAAGAATTACCCCGGCAGTAGCTGCTTTAGGAACTATTTTGAAATTAAAACCTGTACTTACTATTCAGGGCGAAAAATTAGACAGTTTTGGGAAAGCAAGAACAGTTTCCCAGGGGAAAAATATGATGTTAAACGCTCTTAAAAATGATATTGAGAATAGATTTGGCGGGGTTGAAAATGTCATACTGATGATGGCTTATACACATAATGAAGAAGCGGCATTGCAGTGGAAAGAAGAACTGCAGAAAGAATTTCCAAACAAGGAGATAGTAGTGAATCCGTTATCTTTAAGTGTAGCATGTCACATTGGACCGGGAGCTTTAGCGGTTGGATGTACAAAGATTTTACCTATTGAATAGTTAGGAGAATATAGGTAAGAGAATTGAATTAAATAGAAACACATGAAAAGAGAAAATACGAACATATTTTCTCTTTTTCTTTTCAATCAAGGAAAATTGTGGTATAATAAACGGACAAGTGTGTCTATTTATATATTACATAATAGATATATGGTATTTGTGATAGGAGTATTTGGCAAGAGTGAAAGGAGCAACCCATGGCAAAACAGAATACTTATGATGCTTCTAATATTACTGTTCTGGAAGGATTGGAAGCTGTAAGAAAAAGACCCGGTATGTATATCGGAAGTGTATCTACCAAAGGGCTGAACCATTTGATATATGAAATAGTAGATAACTCTGTAGACGAACATCTAGCAGGTTTTTGTGACAAGATTTATGTGACATTGGAAGCGGATGGAAGTTGTACAGTATCTGATAATGGACGAGGAATTCCGGTGGAAATGCATGAAAAGGGAATCAGTGCAGAACGTCTGGTGTTTACAACACTTCATGCAGGTGGTAAATTTGACGATTCTGCTTATAAGACCAGTGGGGGTCTTCATGGAGTTGGTTCTTCTGTTGTAAATGCACTTTCTAATAGACTGACTGTAAGAGTCAAGAAAAATGGTTGTATTTATGAAGATAAATATCAGAAAGGAATTCCTGTAATTGACTTAATGGATGGTCTTCTTCCTGTTATTGGGAAGACAAGGGAAACTGGGACCAGCATTAATTTCCTTCCGGACGATACTATTTTTGATAAGACCAGATTTAAAGAAGATGAAGTAAAAAGCCGTCTTCATGAAACTGCTTATTTGAATCCTAATCTTACGATTATTTATGAAGATAAAAGAAAAAGTGAGCTGGAATATATTGAATTTCATGAACCGGAAGGATTGGTTGGCTTTCTGAAAGACTTAAATAAATCTAAAGAAGCAATTCATGATGTGGTTTATTATTCCGGTGAAAGTGAAGGAATCTCAGTAGAAGTTGCATTTCAATATGTGAATGAATTTCATGAAACCGTACTGGGATTCTGTAATAACATTTATAATGCTGAAGGTGGTACTCATCTGACTGGTTTTAAGACCATGTTTACCACGGTAATTAATACATATGCCAGAGAACTTAACATTTTAAAAGAGAAGGATGTGAACTTTACTGGTGCAGATATTCGTAATGGAATGACAGCGGTAGTTTCCATCAAACACCCGGACCCTAGATTTGAAGGGCAGACCAAAACGAAATTAGATAACCAGGATGCTGCAAAGGTAGTAAGTAAGGTAACGGGAGAAGAGATTGTTCGATTCTTTGACCGTAATCTGGAAACTTTAAAAGGGGTCATCAGTTGCGCTGAGAAGGCGGCTAAGATCCGTAAAACGGAAGAAAAAGCTAAGACCAATATGCTTACCAAGCAGAAGTTTTCCTTTGATTCCAATGGAAAACTGGCAAACTGTGAATCTAAAGATCCTTCTAAATGTGAGATTTTTATCGTAGAAGGGGATTCTGCCGGTGGAAGTGCTAAGACTGCCAGAAACCGTGCATATCAGGCCATTCTGCCTATTCGTGGTAAGATTCTGAATGTAGAAAAAGCGAGTATAGATAAGGTGCTTGCCAATGCAGAAATCAAGACTATGATCAATGCCTTTGGATGTGGTTTCAAAGAAGGTTATGGAAATGATTTTGATATTACAAAGCTTCGCTATGATAAAATTATTATTATGGCCGATGCGGACGTAGATGGTGCGCACATTTCAACATTGTTGTTAACATTATTTTACCGTTTTATGCCGGAGCTTATCTTTGAGGGTCATGTATATATTGCTATGCCTCCATTATATAAAGCTATGCCATCCAAGGGACAGGAAGAATATTTGTATGATGATAAGGCATTGGAAAAATATCGAAAGACTCATAAAGGACCATTTACATTACAGCGTTACAAAGGTCTTGGAGAAATGGATGCGGAGCAGTTATGGGAAACAACTTTGAATCCGGAGACCAGAATTTTGAAACAGGTAGAAATTGAAGATGCGCTTTATGCGTCCCAGGTTACAGAAATGTTGATGGGAAATGAAGTTCCACCTCGTAAAGCATTTATTTATGAGCATGCCAATGATGCTGAGCTGGATGTGTAGTTTGAC
>CAZSBV010000151.1:0-5217 GCA_964605105.1 uncultured Lachnospiraceae bacterium
ACACTTATTTTTCTTTGTCAACACAATTTTTTGAATTGTCGGAAAATTTGTTTTCTATCTTGTATTTTTTATATTTATTCTACATATTTACAAATTACATCCTAGATATTATTAATTTTTCTCCCTCGCAACATCCAAAATCACTACCAATGCTCCATACATAACTCCTGCTACCGGCCAGATAATCCAGGTTCTGTCCCAACGCATAGTTATGAAACTAATGGCAAGATATATCGCCGTTATAATACACCAATAAATAGATGCTATTTTCTCATTTTTCTTATTACTTAATTTCTTTTCACGGGTATATTCCCCTTCTTCCAACAATTTCTGATAACTGTCCCTAATTATGCCTGCACTGACAAAAAGATAAACACCCACAGCAATAAATCCCAATAACATTGCCACACAGTATACAAACGTTACTTCTGCCGCTTCCGCAATCAAAGCAAGCATCATTGGAATTACACTAAAAATACAAAGGCAAACACCATATACGATGCACTTTCTGAAAATCGGTTCAAACTTTTCTCTTTTTCTTTCTACAATTCCTGCTACACCATATTCCAACATTATATTTTCTTTTTCTAAAAATTCATATTTTGCCAACTTCATTCCCTGTGTGACAAAAGTAGCTACCGAGGAAATAATCATAAGCAATAATGCCAACACTCCAATTCCTCCCGCTCTGTCTTCTGACATGGAAATCACCTGATAATCTACCATTCCTCCTAAAATAATTACCGTTATTGGTGAAAGAATACATACACTAACAGCTCTTGCAATTTTCGCTCCCGCTTTTTCTGTAATATCCATATATGTATTGACTTCGTCCAAATTCATATTTCGTATAGGTATCGTTGGCTCTTCCATCTGAATAGTTCCTCTGTCACTAACTATAACTACATCTGTAACTTCTTCCATTTCTATTTCATCTTTTAAAAGAAAATCGGTAGTTACTCCAAAAATTTCACTCATTTTTATTATTTTTTCCAAATCCGGTATAGATGTCATACTTTCCCATTTAGAAACAGATTGTCTGGACACATTCAACATCTGACCTAATTCTTCCTGAGACCATCCATTCTTTTTTCTTAAATTTATAATTTTATCTGCTAAAATCATTTTTCTTAAAACTGCTGTAAAATATAGTTTATTACAACAGTTCTCCTCCTTCTTTTATTCTATGCATTACCTTTTATCTTTTAACGATATCGCCTTTCTTAAGATGGATTTATCTTAGCAAAAAACACGGTTGACTACTACCAATTACACTTGGAAGTTTGTCAACCGTTGGTTGCACACCATCAAAATTTAATTGTTAATAATATTCTGCAACTCCACAATCCGTATATCCTCTTCCTCAGCTGCCTTCCTTACTTCCTCTGTATACCCTGACTTTGAGAAAATCCAATAATAAACACTAATATCTTCTTTCTGCCAGCTAATCTTTTTTTGCATATTTCTCAAATCAGATATTGCAAATGCCTGATTCCTATATTTACATTCTCCTAAAATGTAATTTTTCTTTAATCGGTCCACCGCCATAATATCCAGTTCATCTGTTTTATTCCACCATCTTCCTATTTTTGAAAAATAAAAAGGCAATTCTTCATTTCTGTTCTTTCGTCGCAAGAAAGATTTACAAACATCTTCAAAAATATATGACGTATAATTATCCAATTCCGGTTTTACAATATGACGAAAGATTCCTTCTGCATCCCCCGCTTCTAATTCTGAAACATTCGGGAACACGAACGCGTACCAAAATCGAAAGAAATTATCCGCAACCTTGTAAAGTCCCCTCTGTACATTTGCCTGTTCCTTCACATGATCATCCATAGAAAATTCTCTGTATATAATTCCTAATTCCATTAAATTCTTCAAATATACACTAAGCTTTGTCTTTTCAATTTGTGTTTTTTGATAAATATCATTTAATTTTGTATTTCCCAAAGCAATTGCTTCAATAATAACATTATATATTCCTGTTTCACGAAGTTCTTGGCGAAGTAAAAAATCTACTTCACTATATAAAATACTTCCTCTTGTTAAAATATTCTTAAGAATATTATCCTGCAACGACCTTCCATCATCAAATTGTTTCAGATAATGAGGAATTCCTCCTAAAATAGCATAAGTTACTATTTTTTCTTCTGCTGTATAATTAGGTACAAATTGCACAGCATCATAAAAATCCATTTCTTTCATTTTAAGAATTCCGGTTGCTCTACCATATAATGGATTCTTTTCTGCAAGAATTTCTTTTTCTATAAAAGACATCGCACTGCCACACAAAATAATCATAACATTTTGATTCTTTAGATTTTCGTCCCATAATTTCTGCAATATGGATGGTATAGAATGATTTGCACGAACCATATAGGGAAATTCATCAATTACTAATATCTTTTTTTCATTTCCCGGAATCTCTGTAATACTACTAATAGCCTGTTCCCAATCCGAAAAACTGTATATATAATTTGCTGCTGGCATACCTGTTTGCAACAATCGATTACTTAATCCTTTTAACTGTTGTTCATCAGGGCATTCTACACAGGTATAATAAACATGTTTTTTAGCTTCACAAAATTTTTTAATTGTTTCTGTCTTACCAACGCGTCTTCTACCGTATATAACAATTAATTCTCCACTGTTACTTTGATATTTTTCTTCCAAAAAATTAAGCTCATCTTTTCTACCAATAAACATTTTACTCGCCTCTTTTTATAATCATGATTATTATAATTTAGATTATAAAGTTATTATACGCTATTTTTTATTTATTTACAACGTTTTCATATTAATTATTATGCCCCTGGCATTTACACTAATTTACTCCATAACCATTCTATGTTAATATAGTCCATAGCTGCATGTCAGGAGGAACTCCATATGATACACCTATTACTTGCAATCATTTACATATCCTTTATCAGTCTTGGTCTGCCGGATGCATTACTTGGCTCTGCATGGCCTATTATGTACCAGGAATTTCATGTTCCGGTTTCTTATGCCGGTATTATTTCCATGATTATTTCCTTTGGTACGATTATTGCCAGTCTTCAAAGTGACCGCCTTACCCGAAAATTTGGTACCGGCAAGGTAACTGCCATCAGCGTTGCCATGACTGCTGTTGCTCTCTTTGGTTTTTCCATCAGCTCATCCTTTTTAAGTTTGTGCCTGTGGTCCATTCCTTATGGACTGGGAGCCGGAGGTGTAGATGCTTCTTTAAATAACTACGTGGCACTTCACTATGCCAGCCGCCACATGAGTTGGCTGCACTGTATGTGGGGTGTGGGAACTTCTATAGGTCCTTATATTATGAGTTATGCACTTACTAATACACAAAACTGGAATCATGGTTATTTATACATTTCCATTCTTCAGATTGTTTTGACAATCGCTTTGATATTCAGTTTACCTTTGTGGAAGAAAAATCCGGGTGCAGATACAGGATCAGACTATAGCAGTGAAAAACCTCTTTCCTTAAAAGAAATTATTACTATTCCCGGTGCAAAGGAAGTTATGGTTACCTTCTTCTGCTATTGCGCACTGGAACAGACCGCTATGCTCTGGGCAAGCAGCTATTTGGTATTTCATCATGGTCTTCTGGAAGAAACAGCAGCTAGCTTTGCCAGTCTGTTCTGTATCGGTATCACTGTAGGAAGATTTTTAAGTGGATTTATAACTATGAAATTAAACGATACGCAAATGATTAGACTTGGATTTTCCATTATTTTATTAGGAATTTTGATTATGTTTTTCCCATTGGAAGAAATAGCTGCTTTCACAGGATTTGTCCTGATTGGTTTTGGATGTGCCCCGGTGTATCCATGCATTATCCACTCCACACCGGATCATTTCGGTGCTGAAAGATCACAGGCTCTGGTAGGCGTTCAAATGGCAAGCGCTTATGTAGGAATTCTGATTATGCCTACTTTGTTTGGTCTGATTGCAAACCATATCAGCGCTTCCCTGTTACCTCTATATCTGCTTATAATTTTGATTGTTATGACTATAATGCATGAAAAGCTGGTGAAAATTACATCCTAAAAATATTTTTTGACAATTAATTAACTATAGCTGAAAAGTCTTGACAGCTTTTTAGAAATCACCTAAACTGTATAATATAAATTATTCAGAAAGAAGGTCTTAGCTATGCCAGAAATGTTCTTATTATTAGGTGGCGGTTTATTAATTATTATCTTTGCAGTTGTTGTTTCTGTAGTATCTTCTGTAGTATCTGCAGTTGCATTCGTAGGAAGCGAAGACGGCGAATAAATTTATACTCCTACTCCATTGAAACCGGGAATAAAACTTTCCTTCGCGGTTTCGCCTTCTTGAATAAAACCATTTTCCCATCCTAAACTTAGTGCGTAATCCACTACCTTTTGGTATTCTCTTTTTGTGACTTTACGGCTAAGTAATGGGTGGTTTTTTATTTGTTCCATCGGTGTATACTGATTCATAATACTAATATAAATTCTATCACCATATGTATTCCATAAATAATCCAAAACTGCTTTGGAATCTTTAGTGCTTCCAGGTAATACCAGGTGTCTCACAATAACACCTTTTTTCATAATACCTTTCTCGTCAAATTCCGTTTCGCCCACCTGTCGCACCATTTCTTCGATTGCTTTTGATGCTACCTCAAAATAATCCGGAGCATTGGAATATTCTTTCGAAAGTTCCTTAGAAACATATTTCATATCCGGCAAATAGATATCCACCAAACCCTCTAGCAAACGTAGTGACTCTGTTCTTTCATAACCACTAGTATTATACACTATAGGAATTGAAAGTCCTTCCGACTTAGCAAGGACCAAGGCTTCTGAAATCTGAGGAATATAATGCGTTCCTGTTACCAGATTGATATTATTAGCGCCTTTTGTCTGCAATTCCAAGAAAATTTCTTTTAATCGTAAAACGCTGATTTCTTTTCCTATTTTCTCTCCGTTCTCTTCTTTCCCCAAAGCAATTTTATGATTCTGACAAAAAATACAACGAAGTGAGCATCCACAGAAAAATACGGTGCCCGAGCCTTCCTCACCGGAAATACAAGGCTCTTCCCACATATGAAGCGCTGCTCTTGCCACATATATTTGACTGGTTTGTCCACAATATCCTGTCTTTTCTTTCTCTCTATCCACTAAGCAATTCCGTGGACAAAGATTACAACCTGTTACCATACATTCATCCTCCTGTGCCTTC
>CAZSBV010000152.1:0-2790 GCA_964605105.1 uncultured Lachnospiraceae bacterium
ATTGATGACTTGGGAACAGAATTAACTAATAATTTTTCCTCTTCCCAATTTTTTTCATGCTTAAATGAACGTATACTCAGAAAAAAATCCATTATAATATCTACTAACCTATCATTGCAGGAATTAAGGGATCGTTATTCTGACAGGATTTTTTCCAGGATAACCAGTAATTTTAAACTATGCAAAATTACCGGTCCTGACATAAGAATGCACAAAAAACGAATGACCAACAGAAAGTGAGGCTTTTCATGTTTAAATTTAAACGAGATGAAAAAAGAAACTTAGAATCTATCCCGGTTGGCTCTTTAGGTATGATACCTTTACAGAGTTGTACAGAACTCGGGAAAAAAGTTGATTATTATTTAGTAAAATGGAGAACCGAAAGAGAACACGAACACAAAAACAGTCTTGCATTTGCAGGCTATCAGCGTGATACTTATATTATTTCTTCTAAAGCTCCACGTTTTGGCTCAGGTGAAGCTAAAGGTGTTTTATTAGAATCCGTTCGTGGTAATGACCTTTATATTTTAGTGGATGTATGTAACTATAGTTTAACCTACAATATGAGCGGTCATGAAAACCACATGTCCCCAGATGACCATTATCAGGATCTTAAGAGAATTATTGCTGCTGTAGGAGGAAAAGCAAGAAGAATTACTGTTATTATGCCATTCCTTTATGAAAGCAGACAGCATAAGAGAACTTCCAGAGAATCCTTAGACTGTGCATTAGCCCTTCAGGAATTGGTAAGTATGGGTGTTGATAATATTATTACTTTTGACGCTCATGACCCTCGTGTACAAAACGCAATTCCTTTGAATGGTTTTGAAACAGTACAGCCTGCATATCAGTTCATCAAAGGCTTACTTCGTAATGTAAAAGACTTAAAAATTGATGCAGACCATATGATGGTTATCAGCCCGGATGAAGGTGGAATGGGACGAGCTATTTACATTGCCAACGTTCTTGGTCTCGACATGGGTATGTTCTACAAACGTCGTGATTATACACGTATCGTAGATGGACGTAATCCTATTATTGCACATGAATTTTTAGGTTCTAATGTAGAAGGAAAAGATATGATCATTATCGATGACATGATTTCTTCCGGAGAAAGCGTTATTGAAGTATGTGCCGCATTAAAAGCCCGTAAAGCAAACAGAATCTTCGTATTCTCTACTTTCGGTCTTTTCACCAGCGGACTTGCTAAATTTGATGAAGCATATGAAAAAGGACATATTACAAAAGTTCTTACTACCAACCTGATTTACCAGTCTCCTGATTTATTGGAACGTGAATGGTACATTAGTTGTGATTTAAGTAAATATATTGCTTATATTATCGATACATTAAACCACGATACTTCTATTAGTGATTTATTAAATCCTGTAGAACGTATCCAAAACATTGTAAACAAGTACAATGCCGGAAAATTAAAGTAAGTCATAGCAAAATGAGGCTTCAAACAGAAGCCTCATTTTTTAACCTTTTCTCTTTATTTACTTAAATAATTCTTTCTTATATTTCTCGAGAGCAAACAATAAACTCATACCCATCACTCCACAGGATATAATTTCTCCTATCCCAACAGTAACCATAAAATAGGGTAAGCTTCCCTCAAAATGATAAACATAAGTCAATATCAATGGTACAATAATTATATTGGCTATGATTGGTGGCAGGGGAGCAAGCCATTTCCACCTCCGCAGGAAGTAAGTGCCGAGAGCACCTATAAGAGTTGCAAGCCCTCCAAAAATCACATCCAGAGGCATCGCACCTGTTAAAATATTGGCTATTACACAGCCTGCATATAATCCTGGTATGGCGGCAGGGGTAAAAAATGGTAATATTGTCAAGCTTTCCGAAAATCTTACCTGAATGGCATAATTTGCCAGACCAAATGCATTAGCAATCATGGTCAATACTACATACAGGGCAGCAATCATAGCTGCCTGAGTCACAAAAAGTGTTCTCCTTCGTCTCATATTTCATTCTCCTTAGTTTTATTTTTTCGTCATACATATGACAAGATGAGGATGGTCTCGAACTCACCTTTCTATTGAATATGTGAAAAACTGTAAAACAGATTTCTCAACATTATTCATAGCGCATATACGTGATGAACTGATTTCCGTTCTCTTCAAACATGGTTCTGGAATCATTCATCCCTTTTTTATAAACATTGCCCGTCTTAGGGTCCATCAGAACTACATTATACTCATTAAACCCGATGATCAGATATGCATCCTGATTATACATCATAGCCAATACCGGTATATCCTGGTCCAGATAATAAAGTACCGTATCTAATGCGCATCCTCTCAAATCAAGAATCTTCTCCTGACGAAGAGAATTTTTCAAAATATTCATCGCATCTTCGCCAATATCCAGCATAGGCTGTGTCTTTCTGGAAATTCCTTCTAATTCCAAAATAGTATCTAAACACACTGCCAAAGAACTGGTTTCCGCATCTTTTTTTGTTCCTGTAATGGCCATAATCTGGTTCTTAGTGTATATGGTCCCTTTTTTCCAAATATAATTTCCGTTAGCATCTACAACACTTCCGGAAAGCTCGTATGCCTTTTTTACGGCTTCTGAGGAAGATGAGGTTATCTCCTCTACACCCTTCGGTCCATATACATAGAATATTTCCTGTTCCCGATCCAATTCAATATTTACTTCACGTCCACCTTCAAAAATAACTTCCTTTGGCGTCATAATCTTTAGAGAATATGGATCTGTAGTATATTTTAAGACCAACTGAACTGTCTTTTTATAAACATCGAGATT
>CAZSBV010000152.1:2890-5193 GCA_964605105.1 uncultured Lachnospiraceae bacterium
ATTTTCTGTCTCTACCAGACCATATATTAAATCCTCACCCATAAATCCTAATACCGTAATAGCTTCGTTATATCCTGATTTAATTTCTATTTGTTTTCCATCATTAAGATTCAACCAATATAATGATTTACTTGCATAGGGCTTATTTTCTTTCAGCCAACTTATCATTCGTCCGGATTTGGATACCTTGTACGTATCCTCTGTCAAATCAGAAATTACAATTTCATAAGTCTTCTGTTCCAGACTAATATCATACAATCCACCTTCTAAGATTAGGAACAGATGATTTTCTACATTTAAATAACACAGGTTATCTAATTCTTTTATTAGGATATCCGCAGATTTTTTATACGGTATGAATACCTGCTCTTCTATGGCATTTTGAATTGTATCATAGTAATATACCGCTATCCCAACTTCACCTTCATGAATACCACGGTTCATATACCCCGCTACCATGAAGGCAAGATTTCCGCTATCTTCCATTTTCAGTATTTTAATTTCAAAATTTCTGTTTCTGGTCCGCATATCAAAATTGCTTTTGTTATAAAAAGAAAATACTTCTGACAACTTATTATCAACATTACTGTATACGAACAGGCGGTTCGCATTGATAAATGCCAGGTTCTTACCACCTTCACTTTCCACCATGACTACCTCTTCATCCGTAATGCCCAGATAAATTTTGTCATTAGAAAATGATTCTTTATCTGCATCAAAGATTTCATCCATGGTTCTTTCAAAATCCAACAGATACATTCTATTCGGTGTATATCTTACCCTATAATATTCCTCTACAAAATAATAATCTTCTTCCGCGGTTCCGGTCTCTTTTACCAGATATTTCAATACTACACTGGCAGTTTGTGTGGTAATATCTTTTATGAGAATAACTGGTTCCTGCACCTTTTCGACAGGAAGCGTATCCCACATGACCTGTGCCAGACCACTGTTAATATTAACTTTATGAAAATTACTATTATCGCCTTTAGAATTAGATTCCAGGTACTTTTTAATCTCTGTCCCATCCTCACTAAAGGTCGCATTATGAAACTCTGTAATAAAATCCAGTTTTTCCTTTTGATAGAATTTTTCACTTTGAATGAAGCGAGTATAATAATATACCTTATCTCCACCTTCCAACGTTAAAATAGTTACAAAGGCATATTCCTGATTTGCTTCTGTCAAATCTTTTAACTGAATAGAAAATTGTATTTTATCCGGCATTTTTTGCAATACTGTAATATCGCTTCCCTCAATGAGCCGATTACCATCTATACTTCTTACCTCGTAAGCAACAGACACTATATCTGCCTGATAAGTATCAATTACAAGTGTTATTTCTCTATCCGCAGAAATGGGCGTAATGCTGTCCTTAGTATATGCTTCTTCTCTTTTTGAAGTGTAGCCATACATGGTGTTGATTTTATGCTCATCTGCCAATACAGAAACTACCGGCAAAGTTGCTTTTGGCATATCCATGGTAATCTCTGAATTTCCACTGTTCAAAAAGAAATCTGTTACAAATAACGAAATTAGAAATACTACCACCGCAACTGCACGTTTAATCCATATTTTATTCATGCGTTCTCCTTGTATACACAATATTTATCTCATGATCATTAGATGCATCTATGACATCTTTTTCTCATTTATCAATTCCTGTAAAGTATTTCGTACATGTAAAAAATCGGTAAGTTCATCGATTCCGGTATCTTTACACTTACTATCATTATCTTTCACGGCACGTATAAGTATATTCTTAGGTGTGTGTTCCATATCAATAAATTCCATCACCTGAACCTGATATCCCTGTTCTTCTAACAAATTGGCTCGTATTGCATCTGTGATCAACGCAGACATTCTTTCTTTTATTAAACCGTATTTTAACAAAGGTTGCAATTGTTGATTCTCTATCTGCTTATTTACTTCATGCTGACAGCAAGGTACTGTAAAGATTACTTTAGCACCCCAACTGACCGCTTTTTCCAACGCATAATCTGTCGCTGTATCACAGGCATGGAGCGTCACCACCATATCTACATTACCTTCTCCGGTATAAGTACTGACATCTCCGGTAATAAATTTTAAATCGTCATACCCGTAACGGACTGCCAACGCATTACAATCTTCAATGACTTTCTCTTTTAAATCCAGTCCAATTACCCGAATATCTCTTTTACATAATATTTTCATATAATAATATAAGGCAAAGGTAAGATAAGATTTTCCGCAGCCAAAATCAATAATATTAATACAGCGGTCTTCTGGAAGTATAGGCATAATATCTGCAATAAATTCCA
>CAZSBV010000153.1:0-5123 GCA_964605105.1 uncultured Lachnospiraceae bacterium
TATAAGCCGGACGTATAATCTTATCCGCACAAATAAGTTCTTCAATGCGATGCGCACTCCAGCCAACAATTCTGGCAATGGCAAACATAGCAGTATATAATTCCTGTGGTATTCCAAGCATATCGTAGACGAATCCACTATAAAAATCCACATTCGGACTTACGCCCTTGTATATACGGCGTTTTCTTGCAATCACTTGTGGTGCCACTTCTTCAATATTTTCATAGAGAAGCAGATCGGATTCTCTTCCTTTTTCTTTTGCCAGTTCTTCGACATAATACTTAAAAACTTTTTCTCTTGGATCAGACAAGGAATATACTGCATGTCCCATACCATAAATTAATCCCTTTTTATCAAAAGCCTCTTTATCTACAATTTTGTCAAGATATGCCGCTATTTCTTCTTTGTCATTATAATCCCTTACATTCTCTCGAATATTTTCCATCATCTCCATGACTTTTATGTTGGCGCCACCATGTTTTGGCCCTTTTAAAGATGACATTGCAGCTGCCATGGTAGAATATGTGTCTGAACCGGAAGATGTTACCACTCTGGTCGTAAAGGTCGAGTTGTTTCCTCCACCATGTTCCATGTGAAGAATCAGAGCTGTATCTAATACCTTTGCCTCCGTTGGTGTATATTTTTTATCTATCCGCAACAGCATTAGCAGATTCTCTGCTGTCGAAAGTTCTGGTTCCGGATTATGAATAAACATACTTCCTTTTTTCACATAATGATTATAGGCATTATATCCATATACCGCAAGAAGCGGGAACTCGCTGATAAGCTGAATACATTGCCTTAAGGAATTGCTTATGCTGATATCTTTTACATTTTTATCATAAGAAGCCAGTGTTAAAATGCTCTTTGTCATGGAATTCATGATGTCCTCCGTTGGAGCTTTCATAATGACATCTCTTGTAAAGTTTGTCGGAAGGGTTCTGCATTTCCCAATCACTTCCTTAAAAGACCTGTTGTCCTGTTCTGAAGGCATTTCACCCATCAGCAAGAGATATGCGATTTTTTCAAACCCCATTTCATCTTTTCCCAAACTGTCAATCAACTCTTCAACCCTATATCCTCTATACCACAAGACACCATCACAAGGAATTTTCTTCCCATTTTCAATTTTAGACGACACTATCTTTGAAATTGTAGTAAGTCCTGTCAGAACCCCATTGCCGTTTTCGTCTCGCAGTCCTCTGTTTACACTATATTCTTCATACAGACAACGATCAATGCTGTCGTTTTTCCGGCAAACTTCTTCCATATTTCTTACATAATCATCCATCTGTTTCACCATTTTTATATGACACCTCCATCGCCTCTATTTCTCTACTCATAACAGTTTCCAATTGTTTCATCATTTGATTGTCTCCCATTAATATCTAATTCTTTCACCGTATTTTACCTGATTCTGAATATCAATTACAAAATCTATTACTGAACCCATATCCTCCTGATCTGGATGTGTGCTTCCAAGTTCAAACATATGCTTCAATTCTTTCTCTTTATTTGGCATCTGCCCAATCATAATTTTTCTTCGATCTGGTTCCACATTTCCCTGACACAAAAACATGCCAAGATACTCTGCGTTTTCTGGCAGCCATGCCTCCAAATGTTTTCCAAGACTTACTTTGTACTGCTCTGTCGGCAAATAACCGCATGTCGCGAATAGAGCTAATCGTCCCCTTGAAATTTGTTCCAGTACTTCAACAACATCCATGCTGCAAAAACCATTATGTATACCAAAACCAACAAAATACACATCTGCCTTCGGCACATCTGTTGTTATATCAATATCTATGATTTCTTTTTCTTCTGTATTTAATGTTTCATATATCTGCTCTGCTAAAAGCCGTGTATTTCCGCTTTTGGACTGGTATATTACTACATATCTCATTTTCAATATTCTCCAATTCATTATTCTTTAATATAAATGCAAAAAGTGGAGATGACACCAGACATCCCCACCTTCTAACTGTCGACTTGTTTATCGTAATTCTTAATACATTTCAGGCTGTGGCTGAATTGCCGGAGCAGATTCTTTAATATCCACTACAGCCGCTTCTGTCGTCAAAAGAGTGGCTGCCACACTGACTGCATTTGTAAGTGCATGTTTTGTTACTTTTACAGGATCAATAATACCTTCTTCCAGCATATCCACGTAAACTTCATGAACAGCATCGAAACCGATTCCCATCTCACTATCTTTTACTTTATTTACGATGACTGCTCCTTCCAAGCCGGCATTCTCAGCGATTGCGTAAAGCGGTGCTTCCAATGCCTTGGCAACAATCTCTGCACCTGTCTTTTCATCCCCTGCTAAAGCAAGGGCTAGTTCGTTGACTTTTTTCTGTGCATGAATATATGCTGAACCACCACCACTGATAATTCCTTCGGAAACAGCTGCTTTCGTAGCATTCATTGCATCTTCCATACGGTATTTTGCCTCTTTCATTTCTGTTTCTGTGGCTGCACCAACACGGATAACTGCTACACCACCGCCTAATTTTGCAATACGGTCCATCAGTTTTTCTCTGTCATAATCAGAGGTGGTTTCTTCCATCTGTCTCTTGAGACTTCCGATGCGTGCGTCAATATCAGCTCTTGTTCCCACACCATCTACGATAGTTGTAGTTTCTTTCGTAACCTTGACCGTTCTTGCCTGACCCAGCATTTCCATCGTCGTATCTTTGAGTTGTAATCCAAGGTCATCCAACACTACCTGTCCTCCGGTAAGTGTTGCGATATCCTGCAACATCTCTTTACGGTTATCGCCATAGCCAGGTGCTTTGACTGCAACAACTTTCAAGATTCCTCTCAATCTGTTTAAAATTAATGTTGTGAGTGCCTCACCTTCCACATCCTCTGCAATAATGAGAAGTTCTTTCCCTTCTCTCATTACATTTTCCAAAATTGGTAAGATATCCTGAATGTTTGAAATCTTTTTGTCGGTCATTAGGATATATGGGTTTTCCATATTTGCAACCATTTTTTCTTTATCATCACACATATAGCCTGAAAGGTAACCATGTTCAAACTGCATACCCTCTACTACATCAATTTCTGTCTTCATGGTCTTTGATTCTTCAATTGTGATAACTCCATTTTCACCGACTTTTTCCATCGCATCTGCAATCATCTGTCCGACTTCATCATTTCCTGCAGAAATAGCTGCTACTTTTGCAATGTGATCTTTGCCTGTTACCGGCTGACTCATTTCTTCCAATGCCAATACTGCTTCGTCTGCAGCCTTTTTCATACCCTTTCTTAAGATAATCGGATTCGCTCCGGCTGCAATATTCTTCATGCCTTGATTTACAAGTGCCTGTGCCAGCACCGTTGCTGTAGTGGTGCCGTCGCCTGCAATATCATTTGTTTTGGTAGCTACCTCTTTCACCAGTTGAGCACCCATATTTTCATAACGGTCTTCCAATTCAATTTCCTTTGCAATTGTTACACCATCGTTCGTAATCAGCGGTGCACCATATGATTTGTCAAGCACCACATTTCTTCCTTTCGGACCAATTGTAACTTTCACGGTGTCAGCCAGTTTGTTCACGCCGTTCTCCATTTTCTTTCTTGCGTCAATGTCAAAACTAATATCCTTTGCCATAATTAATTCCTTCTTTCACTTTAATAATATTTACTCTACAACTGCAATAATGTCATTCTGACTCACAATGATAAATTCTTCGCCGTCAAGCTTAATTTCTGTTCCCGAATATTTTGAATAGATTACTTTGTCGCCTTCCTTTATCTGCATCACACAATTCTTTCCATCCGCATTCTCTCCCGGACCAACTGCAACCACAACAGCCTCCTGTGGTTTTTCTTTGGCACTGTCTGGCAGGATAATTCCAGATTGTGTCATTTCCTCTGCTTCCTGATACTTCAAAATAACTCTGTTTCCCAATGGTCTTAATTTCATAATAAATAACCTGCCTTTCTTATTTTTGTTAGCACTCTCCATTGCCGAGTGCTACGCTGGTTTTAAAAAATTTATTACCTCTTGCAAGGTAATTGCTTTAATTTTAAACCATTTATTTTTAAAGGATTATAACACCTTCATATTAGATGTCAATAGGTTTTATAATTTTTTAATAAAATAAAGGACAAAGCGAAATGCTCTGCCCTTAATAAGTAACTATATCATGCTTTCTATATTACGTTTGATTTTACCAGACACCTCTCTAAAAATTTTTAATTCATCCTCAGAAATTCCTTCCAAAATCCGTCTGTTCATTTCTTCTCTTCTTTTCATAATTTCTTGCACAATTACTTGTGCTGAATCTGATATCTCATAATGAACAAAGCGTCTGTCCGTTTTGTCCGGTATCGCAATAATATATTTTCGTCTGCACAAAGTGTCCATTGCCTGTGAAATATGACCTCTATTCATTTTCAACTGATAATGTATATCGGTTGACGTATTATTCTCACCACACCTGGACAAAAAATAGAGTATTTCAAGTTCTACCTTCTTCATATCATATTTTTGTCGCAAATCTCCGGTCTCTTCATCTAGTAACTTTTTAAAAGAACCACCATACAGTATTGATTCAATCTGGATATCCATATTTCCACCTGCTTCTTATATTATTCTATAGTACAATAAAATATTACCACAATCTCAAGGACTAGTCACGCTTTGCGCGTAAATAATTTAAAAGAATTCTCTTTTCGCCATCCTATTTAACCAACAGGCATGATCGAAATCGCTGCTTTCCTGCTTGCCGAGGATACTCTCTGTCTGGACTTCGGCAAACATATCATTTAATGATTCTCCATACAACCTGCATAACAGTATACTTCTGGTTAAATCTGGTTGTTCTTTATTACTTTCCCAGTTTGATATACAAACTTCTTCAACTTTGAGCAATTCCGCTAGTCTTTGAACAGAATACCCCATACCCTCTCGTTTTTCTCTCAATATGTTTCCTATATCCACATTTTCACTTCCCGTATTATTTATTTTTAAATAGTTTGTTTTTAAACTATTATATCGTAACAATCATATTTGTCAACTAATTATTGTGTCAAATTACCGCTTGCTATCTGTTGGGCTTCATAATCTTAAAGACAGATTTTATTTGTTTGCTAACTAACCCTTTTGGTGC
>CAZSBV010000154.1:0-2716 GCA_964605105.1 uncultured Lachnospiraceae bacterium
CCTGCTTCACGAAGCTGTTTACGAAGATTTGTATCCTGTTCTACTGTAAGTCCACGATAGTCAACTAATACAACAGACTGCGCATCTTTGATTGCTTCGGAAATTTCTGCTACGATAGGCTGTTTCAATTCCACTTTTGCCATTTTTTCATTACCTCCTTATAGTATTATTGCCGATAGGAGTTTATATTGAATATGCCCGAAAACCACTTTGCGTGTTTTGTGCAAATAAAAACCTCCCTGAAGACAGGAAGGTATAAAGTCAATACTTGATCTA
Organism: uncultured Lachnospiraceae bacterium; assembly: GCA_964605105.1. Lineage (GTDB taxonomy): Bacteria > Bacillota > Clostridia > Lachnospirales > Lachnospiraceae > SFDP01. Next base: position 277 of record CAZSBV010000154.1, read on the forward strand.
TCCCTCGGTAGGCGTTTCAACTTACACATCTAAGATGTACCTACTGTCTTCGGCATGGTCGTTACAACCTTGGTTAGATTAACATATGTCACACACGGGTGTCAAGAGTTATTTTCTATTTTTTGTATCCTATTTTTCACCTTTTGATTCCATATGCTTATATTTTACTTTATTGTACAGATAAAAAAGTAAATTTGTATAAATTATTTTCTTCTTTTCATATCTTTACTGTTTTACTTAACATATCATAAAATCACAAAATATGTTAAAATAGATTTTAAAGTAATACATTTAAAGAAAGGACTTTGCATTTTCTGATGAACAAAATAACCACTTTTACTAAGGAGCATCTTTTTTCCATTACAATGCTCCTTGGCTCTCTAATATTTTATATCTTCTTCGCCTTTTATGATGGGGCTGTAATCTGTGTGGATTCCCCCTCCTACATTGAAATGAGCTTTGCCAGAGAGCCTTTTTATCCACTATTGCTTGCGTTCTTCCGCTTTTTTGATCCTGAAAATTACCTCTTATATGTAGTAATCCTACAAAGTGTTCTCATGGCATTTTCCGGATGGCTTTTGGCTGATTATTTAAGAGAAAAATTACACATTCACAAACTATACAGCATTATTTTATACCTCATGCCAATTGCCACCTCTCTTTTGTGCCGTTTCGCCGCCAAAAGAGCATCCATGTATACAAACAGCATAATGACAGAAGGAATTTGTACTTCTCTCTATTTACTTTTTATTTATTGTGTTTTGAAATATTTATGGGACAACTCCAGAACACATATTATAGCAAGCTGGATTATTTCTTTCATTATGATTTCCAGCAGGAAACAAATGCTTATGGTACTTCCTATTTTGTTCCTTGCAATTGTGTATTCCAATTTCAACAACAAGAAATTCTGGAAGGGTATTATCATTGCTGCCATTAGCTGTCTTATGATCTTTCCTTCGTTTAAACTTTTTGACTGCACTTACAACTATTTTGTAAGGGGCACTTTTCAGGGACACAGCAGCAGTAATCGTTTTGTTACCACCATGGTATTTTATAATGCTGAAGCGTCGGATGCAGAATATATACAAGACGAAAGCACTAAACAGCTTTTCCTGGATATTTATGATGTATGTGATGAACAAGGCTATCTTGGAAGCCATGCAGACGAAGGATGGTTCAATGAAGTAACTCATTTTGGTAATCATTACGATCATATTCAGATTGACACTATGTGGCCTATGATATTACAGCATTCCATGGAGACCATAAATTCCCAATACCAGAATTCCGGTATTTCAGCCGAAGAATTGCAGACTTTATACGATGTAGAAACTGACCGCATAAATTCCATTATGATTAGTTCCATTTTACCACACCAGTTACCGGAACTTGCCAAATCCCTGATTAATAACTTTCTTTCCGGTCTGGTAATTACCATTGCCCAATTAAAGCAGATTCTGGTCCCTTATACCATTGTAATGTTTTTGCTGTACTTTGCTTTGACCGGAAGACTAGCTTGGCATTGGTATCGTAATCGGAACCGTTCTTCCGAAAACGTAGAATTAGCTTCCAAAAATGTAATATTTGCAATCATTACCCTTTTAGGAATCTTCTTCAATGTACTTCTTGTGTCCGCAGTTATTTTCTGCCAGACAAGGTATACCATTTATAATATGCCGTTATTTTATATGACCGGAGCTGTGTTGTTATATCAAAACATTGCGATTACAATCAATAAACAATAGTGGCAGTTAATATCTGCCCTTGGGTGTATCCACAAGTGGGCTGCCAGGAAGTTGTGGTGATGACATGATTCCCACCAATCTGGCCTCCCATATTTCCACAGCTGTTACCGCCTCCGCCACACCGCCAGCCGGTAACAGCTCCACATACGTTACAGCCATATTCTTCTACATAAAAGCTATAACATAACGCATGACAAGAAGATCCTCTATAATATTCCCTCTTTAACCCAATTGCCCCACACACTTTGGAAGATATTACTTGTGCATAACACCCTCCACCATTTTCGACATCACCTTCATGATAATGATATGTATAGGTAATATCCAGATTATCCGTAACATTCGCTTGTCCATCTACAAACCCTTGAGCATAACTAAAAGCATTATCTCCTCCATTTCCTTTTATCAAAACTCCATTGACCCACGCAGCCGAACCGGCTGTTAAATTCTCCGCTGTGACCGGTTGATAATACACCACATATCCTGTGTTTTCCGTGGTAGTTTGCAATAAATTTTTGTTCGTTGCTTTTTCTTCCGTCAAATAAAATAACTCATTTCCCTCTTTATTTACAGCCTGTGTCTGTGAAACCGAGACAACCGACCGGGATTGTAAAATTCCTTCTTTTATATTCCCAAATGATAAACTTATCTTTTCTTCGTCAGTATCTACCTCATTTAATCCCATGTCATTG
>CAZSBV010000154.1:2816-5094 GCA_964605105.1 uncultured Lachnospiraceae bacterium
TTTAATATTATCTCTTCTCGACGAGGTCTCTGCCAACGCTATTATAGGCACACATAAACTCAACAAACATATCATTATCAAAATTACAAATTTTATTTTTTTCATATTCTTACTGCTCCTTTTCACACTCTGATACAAGATTTTCTATTTCTCTCTCCAGATATAAAATATCCTGTTCCCAAAATTGCACCATGCCTTCCAAATTACCTTTCCCTCTACTCTTTTGTTCTTCTGCATATACTCTCATACCCGCAATAAAACATAACGCAATTATTACACTTATTATAAGTTTTACTTTCAATATAATTCCTCCTGTTCTCTATACTTTTCGCAATAGCGAACTCCTGATTCTTTCCACATTTTTTAACATATACATTAGGATTTTAAATAAAACAGCTTATTCTTTTACAGATACTTACTTTTAGAATTGTATTATAAAAACAATCTGGATTTGATATAGATTATTTCATTATGCTTCAGACATTTTATTTAAATATTTAACATATCGGGTATTTCATTTAAATAAGAATTGTATTTTCAACACTAAAATTAGTAAGATTATATTTATATAAATGTTTGTTGTAGAAATGAATTGAAACCATTATCGTTTTTACGATTTCATTGTAACATAGCTGTAACCAAAATCCAACAAAAAAATGAGGATGACTGTCAAATCATAAAATGACTTAACAGCATCCTCTTAAAAACATTATTTATATATTCTACTTTTTACGGAAACATCATTGTTTCACTGATATAAATATCAAACCATTTAAACTTATCAACCTTCACATATTGATCCGCTACTTCTGCAGGCATACACTGATACAAGTCTGTGCCTTCGATTGCTGCCAACGCATGACGTTCTCCATAATACTCACCATATGCAGAATCATAATAACTGCAAATACCAATGTATAACGATTGCGTTTCCGGCAAATAAGCACCATATTTTTGCTCATTATCTATTCCTTTACACATCACTGCAGAATCCACATCCAATACAAAAATCACAGATTCTACGTCCAGGGTATCTACGTATTCCGTAAATTCTACCGCATAAGTAGATCGATCCCATTTTTCCATCACATTTTTATTATTGCCATATACCAGAATTACACACGCTACTAATAATACTATGTATGCTAGTTTCTTCTGAAATTCATTAAATATTTTACTCAAACTATTTAACTGAATTCCAAACAACACAATCAAGGGAACAATACCTATCAGGAAATATCGGTACTCTGTATAATCATTTCCCACAAATCGCATATCTGCAATAAACATTACTATAAATGTCCATACAAACATAAATGCCAGATAATTTTTCAAATGCATTCCTGAACTTTTCTGTTCTTTCTCAGTATTTGAAAACTTATAATAATTAAAAAATAATGACACCAAAAATGCTGTCACAAACACCATTTTTACGCACAAAATGATTCCATCCGCAGACAATACCGGAACATCTTTTTTCGTAATGGCTCCCAGCAATTCATATATTCCTCTGATACATGCCTTAAAATTATCCGCAAAATCTCCCATATTGGTTAAATTCATATTGGTTCTTGAAGTTGCAGTATATACTTTTTTATGAAACAGATATCCAACTCCGAAAGTTAGAACTGTGGCAATCCATACTCCCCATACCCTTTTCTTCAACACAAAATCCGGCGATCCTTCAATAAACATTTCCAATATCATCCAGACCAAAATTGGCAGAATGCCGCATAACACAACAAAGATCCCTGTAGAAAAAGCAGTCGCAAACAACAGATACAAATATACACCACTGAAAGCTGCCAATTCCATTTTTCCCATCTTATCCTTATAAGTCTCTTGGCTTAATAAACTCAAAATCAACAACAGCAAAATCGGCACTAAGGTCTTTATGGCATAACACGCACCACCATAGAACATCATGTTAAAATAATCCAACATTCCAAACTGGTATGGCGTTAACAGTAATATCAAAGTAAGATATATAAATATTTTATCTACTTTGTATAAATGCAGTAAACGTCCAATCACTACAACATATAACAACATGATAAGAATGTTAGAAATTCCGATTGCTGTAAAAAGATTCTTTGTCAAAAAATATAACGGCACTGCAAACAACATGGTTCCATCCAATTCCAAAGACGTGGTATGAAACCAATTTGGAAGATTTAAGGTTCCTTGTTTGATTACCTCCGTATAATGATAAATGGTATTGGCAAAATCAGGGTCTAAAGAACACCTGATATCGGACAAATTAAAATAGGCAATACCC
>CAZSBV010000155.1:0-5070 GCA_964605105.1 uncultured Lachnospiraceae bacterium
ACACATAAAAGTGCGCTTAAAAGTTTCTTTTTCATATAAGAACCCTCCTTAAAATTTTATATAGATAGCTTTCCGCTATTTATACCGTTTTTCTTGTTAGAACTCTTCTATTTTTTGCTAAAAAGTTCTTTTGCTTTTCTGGCATCTTCTTCCTGTTCTGCAAGCCAAACCTGAGTCTGTTCTTTGCATTTTTTCTGGAGGGAAGAAATCTTTTCTTCAGCCTTTTTAATTTTATCATTTTTAGCAGATTCTGACAAGTTGTTGTCCTTTTTAGTTTCAGCAATTTCTGCTTTTAATGCTTTTACTTCTGCTTCTGTCTTAACATTTAATGCTTCAACGTTCTTATTGCCTTTGTAAATGAATTTCAATTTCAGGTCAGCAATCAGTTTTTTGTTAACATTAGGAATCAGAACCGCAATAATCAGGATGATACCTGTAACGATCTTACGGCTGTTAGCATCTACATTCAAAAGTCCTAATGTGTATGTAAGGAATGCAAAAATAAACGTTGCAATGAAAGGACCATAAACCTTACCTTTACCACCATTTGTAGATACACCACCCAATACACAGATTGCGATAGCTGTCATTTCATATCCTGTACCCATGGTAGAAGATACGGAACCACCCATACGACCTACGAAGAAAATGGAAGCAACACCACTCATAGCACCCATAATCATGAACACGATGAGTTTAGTACGTTTTACATTGATACCTGAATATTCTGCACAGGTTGGATTGTTACCAATGATATACAATGTACGACCAAATTTGGATTTCTGAAGAAGGAAAATGTATCCTGCTGTCATGATCACAAATAAAATTAATGCAATCGGGATTCCGGCAACATTTCTCCATCCAATCGCTGTATAGAATTTCGGGAAGTTCTTAAGTACGTTAACGTCAAGAACAATTTTAACAATACCACGGAATAACATCTGTGTAGAAATCGTTGTGATAACCGCCGGCATCTGCATGTAAGCTACAAAAAATCCGTTGAAGGCACCACAAGCTGCTCCGGCAACAATACCCATAAGTACGGATACGATCATTGGAAGCCCTGCATCCATGCAAAGACCGGTTGCCATAGAAGCAAAGATCATAGTGGATGCTGCAGATACATCAATATCACCAAGCATCAGGATCAGGATCATACCAAGAACCAGTGGACAAACGTCCAGACCGGACTGAATAATGGACTGAATTGTTCCGGATGCAAAATAGAGATTTGGTTTCATTGTAATTAATACAACATTAATCAATATTAAAATATAAACAAGAACCATTTCCCAAGATACTAAAAATTTAGAAAGTTTGAAGCCCTGTTTGATTGTTAAGTCTCTTACAGGTACATTTGTCTTATTTTCACTCATTAGATTAATGCACCCCTTTCTTTCAAGGCTCTCTTCTCAGCGGAACGTTCTGTATAGATGTTCATAACTACTGCTGCAATAATAATTGCACCCTGAAGAGCATCAGACCATACACTTAAGCCCGGAAGTAAACTGATAAAGTATGTAATAATGGACATCATAATGAAACCAAGGAATACACCGTCAACTTTACCTTTACCACCATTGATACTTACACCACCAAGAATACAGATGGAGATAGCTGTCATTTCGTAACCTTCACCGATACCGTAACTTCCTGTTGCATAGTTTGCTGTGTAAAGCATACCGGACAGACCTGCCAGGGCACCACAGATCACCATTGCATAGAAAGTAACCTTTGCTTCTTTGATACCGGCAACCTTAGAAGATTCTTTACTGGTACCGATTGCATAGATTCTACGTCCGCCGGATGTGTGTCCTAAGAACACTGCAGCCAGAATAAATACAATGAGTACAAAGAATAAAATAGTTGGTACACCTGCAATTCTTAAAGTCGCAAATTTCTGGTAACCTTCTGTGAACTGATGTGGGAACCACCACTGTCCACCGGATACGAGGAATGCGAGACCTCTGAAAATGTACATGGTACCAAGGGTAGCGATCATCGGAACCATCTTGAAGTAACCAACGATCAGACCATTGAAAGCGCCGCAAAGTGCACCTAAAGCAACCGCCAGGAGCACCCACACAATTGCAGGTATGGTTGGATTTTCCGCCATAAGACGAGTACAAACAATACCTACGAAAGAAAGGATGGAGCCGATAGAAATATCGATACCGCCTGTTAAAATAACCATCATTTCTGCGATAGCAAGAATTCCGTATACCGCATTGTTCTGTAACATACTCACAATAGAGTTAAAAGAGTACATAGACGGAGTGAGAATTTTTGCCATAATGAGAAGAACGACAAGTCCAATACAAAGACCAAAGTTTCTGCTCTCAGTCATCTTCTTAACAAAAGATTTATTGTTACCCATACTTAGTTGTCCCCTCCTTCTGCAGATTTTAAGGAATGTTCAAGAATCATTTCCTGAGTCAATTCTTTATTTTCCAAAATACCGGAAACACGTCCGTTTCTCATAATTACAACTCGATCTGCCATACCAAGTACTTCCGGCATTTCAGAAGATACCATGATAATTGCATAACCATTGGTTGCAAGTTCATTCATGATTTCATAAATAGAATATTTTGCACCTACGTCAATACCTTTTGTAGGTTCGTCTAAAATCAATACCTTTAAATCACGATTCAAAAGTTTAGCAAATACTACCTTCTGCTGGTTACCACCGGATAAAGAAGATGGTGGAGCAGAAATATCACTTGCTTTTAACTGGATTTTCTGGCAAAGTTCGATAGCTGTTTCGATTTCTGCCTGTTCATTCAAAGCGCCGCCTTTAATGAATTTATCCATATTTGCAGAAGATACGTTCTGATAAATTGGAAGTTCATTAATGAGCCCCTGAGTCTGTCTGTCTTCCGGAAGAAGACCAATACCAGCATTTAAAGCAACCTGTGGATTCTTAATGTCAATAGTCTTTCCTTCTAATTCAAAAGAACCACTGTCAGGATTTAAAATACCAAATAAGTTCTGGCAAACTTCGGTACGTCCTGCACCTACAAGACCTGTAAGAGCAAGGATTTCACCTCTGCGTACATCGAAGGAAACATTCTTAAATAAACCTTCTTTAGAAATATCTTTTACTTTGAATACAACTTCACCGATTTTAGCTGTCTTCTTTGGATACATGGCTGTTAATTCACGACCTACCATGTGTTTGATCAATTCTTCGTTGGAAATCTTGTCTACGTCCCATGCACCTACATACTGGGAATCACGGAATACGGTTACACGAGTTGCCAAACGATACATATCTTCAAATCTATGTGTGATCAAAATAATAGAAACGCCTTCATCTCTAAGTCTTTCAGCAATCTGATATAACTCTTCACATTCTTTTTTAGAAAGAGAAGCTGTTGGTTCGTCCATGATGAGGATACGAGCATCGCGGGATAAAGCCTTAGCAATTTCGACTAACTGCTGCTGCGCTACTGAAAGTGCACTCATTGGTTTATTTACATCGATTTTTTTGCTAAGTGGTGCAATTAATTCTTTTGCACGTTTTGTCATTTCAGGCCAATTGTATAAACCAAATTTATTTTTGATTTCCTGACCCATAAAAATATTTTCTGTTACTGTTAGATCCGGAAATGCTGTAACGTGCTGATATATAGCAGCAATACCTAATTTCGCAGAGTCTTCTGTGTTACGAGGAGTAACTTTATCACCTTCTAAAAGCATCAGACCACTGTCCGGCTGATGAACTCCGGTGATTACCTTAATGAATGTTGATTTACCGGCACCATTCTCTCCCATGAGGGCATGAATTTCACCTTTTTTTAACTGAAAATGTACGCCGCCTAAAGCAGTGACACCACCGAAAGTTTTAACGACATCTTTCAGTTCCAAGATATAATCACTCATCTTCGTTTCCCTTTCCTTTCTTTAATTATTCGATCTCGAGTGCATAAATACGCTTCCATCTGTTTCTAGTATCTTCGTTTCAAGCCCATAATTCAATATCATTTTTTGCTTTTTAGCTATATAAAATTGTTTTTTTAAGCTTTTTGTCTTATAATATAAAAAAGAAGCTCACTTATTTGTGCACTTTTACCAAATTGCACTTTTTACTTTTGGAGGTATTTACATGCGCATCCCCAACCGCTCTTTTCCGGAGTATTCTTATCAGGAAACCGTAAAAAGAAATCATATTGCAGAAGCTTATCCATTTTATATAAAAGAGTTCGGATACACCAGTAACCGAAAATTAGTTTTCGGGAAAAAAAATGCATATAACGATTTTCTCTTGCTTTATTCCATTGACGGAACTGCCCGTTTCACCAAATCACAATCGACCTATTATGTACAACAGAATACCATTGTCTTAACAGCATGTAATACACCGATTACTTTCACTACTGTTTCTAAAGAATGGCATTATTATTATTTTATTATAGATGGTTCCCATGCAAAACTATTCTACAATCAGGTACGAACTAAAAACAGTATGATTATGGATAACCCTTTTACAAATATTCTGGATGATTTTATGGATATCTATGATTTGCTGACAAATACAAAAGAAAGCTTTGATGATATGTGGAAGTATATGAATGTTTCCATGCTTCTTCATAAGATTTTTGTATCTATTTATGACCTGAATGCCAATATCAACGCTGTAAAGAAGATGACACCGGCACAGGAAACTCATGTCAATCTGGCCGCCAAATATATTATGGAACATTATAAAGAACCGATTGATGTGGATTCCATCTGCAATGAAATTGGATTTTCTAAATATTACTTTTGCAAATTATTTAAGAAGCAGCAGGGTGTGACAATTCACCAGTATCTGACCAATTATCGAATCACTAATGCGAAAGAGTTACTGGCCTATTCCAAATTATCCGTGAATACTATTGCTACTCAGGTGGGATTCAAAAATTCACTGACCTTTATCAGAGCATTTGAACGAGTGGTAAATATGACACCCAGTGAATATAGAGGATACTATCAGTAAATACATATATAGCATCAAAAAGGCTTCGACGAAAATATTCGCCGAAGCCTTTGCTGTTCCTATTCCATCTTATTTGTTAGCTTTTGCAG
>CAZSBV010000156.1:0-1160 GCA_964605105.1 uncultured Lachnospiraceae bacterium
GTAGAAGGTGGAGCACACGACGTACAGCTTAAGGATTCCAAGAAATAGTGTATGTGAGGGATTCCGGGTTTATATATCCCTTGTTCGCTTGCTGCTCGTTACATTGTACTTGAATATCAGACTAAAGTCTGCTCTTCAATGTACAATGTCTCACAGATGCGTACAAGTTGGATATATAAACTCCGGAATCCAGGTACATTATGAATATTAGGAGAAAGTTTCATGAAAATGATTAATATTGAGCAAGAATTAAAAGAAAATGCATATCCTGGAAGAGGAATTATTATTGGAAAGAGTGCAGATGGCACCAAAGCTGTTACTGCTTACTTTATTATGGGAAGAAGCGAAAACAGCAGAAACCGTATTTTTGTAGAAGATGGACAGGGTATCCGTACACAGGCATTTGACCCTTCCAAACTGGTAGATCCAAGTCTTATCATTTATGCACCTGTTCGTGTGTTAGGAAATAAGACTATTGTAACTAACGGTGATCAGACAGATACCATTTATGAAGGAATGGACAGACAGCTTACTTTTGAACAGTCCTTAAGAAGCAGAGAGTTTGAGCCGGACGGACCAAACTACACACCTAGAATTTCAGGTATCATGCATATTGAAAATGGAAAATACAATTATGCCATGTCTATTTTAAAGAGCAACAATGGTAATCCGGAAAGCTGTAACCGTTATACATATGCTTATGAAAATCCGGTTGCAGGTGAAGGTCGCTTCATTCATACATACATGCATGACGGCAATCCGCTTCCAAGTTTTGAAGGTGAACCAAAATTAATTGCAATTCCTGATGATATGGATGCATTTACAGATGCTTTATGGAACAGCTTAAACGAAGAAAACAAGGTTTCTCTCTTTGTTCGTTATATTGATATTGCAACCGGAAAATATGAAACAAAGATTATTAATAAGAACCAGTAAGTTGTAGAATGTTCAGTAAGAATATGAAATAAGCATATATGACGTAAAAGTGTAACTATGAATGTACTGAATGTTACAAGTAGAGTTATTAAAATATATTTATGTATCTTGAAGATATTACATGAGGAGTAAATATTAATGAAAGAATTAGAATTAAAGTATGGTTGTAATCCAAACCAGAAACCATCTAAGATTTTTATGAAAAACGGCAAAGAGCTTCCTAT
>CAZSBV010000156.1:1260-5036 GCA_964605105.1 uncultured Lachnospiraceae bacterium
ATCCAAACCAGAAACCATCTAAGATTTTTATGAAAAACGGCAAAGAGCTTCCTATCGAAGTATTGAATGGAAAACCTGGTTATATTAACTTTTTGGATGCTTTCAATGGATGGCAGTTAGTGAAAGAATTAAAAGAAGCTACAGGTCTTCCGGCAGCGACTTCTTTTAAACATGTTTCCCCGGCAGGTGCCGCCGTAGGACTTCCTTTGACAGAAACCCTGGCTAAAATTTACTGGGTAGATGATTTAGGTGAATTATCTCCCTTAGCATGTGCCTATGCAAGAGCGAGAGGGGCTGACCGTATGTCTTCTTTTGGTGACTTTATCGCACTTTCAGATGAATGTGATGCAGATACCGCGAGATTGATTAAAAGAGAAGTTTCCGATGGTGTTATCGCACCGGGCTACTCCGAAGAAGCTTTAGAAATTTTAAAGTCCAAGAAAAATGGAAATTACAATGTAATTAAAATAGATCCTTCTTATGTTCCGGAAAACTTAGAGCATAAAGATGTTTTCGGTATTACTTTTGAGCAGGGAAGAAACGAATTGAAAATTGATGAAGACTTCTTCTCTAACATTGTAACAGAAAACAAAGATATGACGGAAGCAGCTAAAATTGACCTTGCCATTGCAATGATTACATTAAAATATACACAGTCCAACTCAGTCTGTTTTGTAAAAGATGGTCAGGCAATCGGTATTGGTGCAGGACAGCAGTCCAGAATTCACTGTACAAGACTTGCAGGTTCCAAAGCAGATAACTGGTGGTTAAGACAGTCTCCGCAGGTCATGAATCTTCCTTTCGTAGATTCTATCCGCCGTGCAGACAGAGATAATGCTATCGACTTATACATCGGTGAAGACTACATGGATGTTCTTGCAGACGGTGCTTGGGAAAATATTTTCAAGGAAAAACCGGAAGTATTTACAAGAGAAGCTAAGAGAGAATGGCTGGATAAAATGGAAAATGTTGCTCTTGGTTCTGATGCATTCTTCCCATTCGGTGACAACATTGAACGTGCCCATAAGAGTGGTGTTAAGTTCATTGCACAGCCCGGCGGATCTGTAAGAGATGACAATGTTATTGCTACATGTAACAAACACGGAATGGTAATGGCATTTACCGGAATCAGATTATTCCACCACTAGGAGAGAGAAAATGGAGTTTAAAACAGATATTCAGATTGCACAGGAATGTGTCATGGCGCCGATTACTGAAATTGCGGACAAAGCAGGTATTGAAGATAAATACCTGGAACAGTACGGCAAGTATAAAGCTAAAATTGATTATAATTTATTAAAAGAAAGCGAAAATTCAGATGGAAAATTAATTCTGGTTACCGCGATCAATCCAACTCCGGCAGGAGAAGGAAAAACAACAACGACCATCGGTCTGGCAGATGCGCTTCAGAGACTGGATAAGAAAGTTATGGTTGCACTTCGTGAACCATCTTTGGGACCGGTTTTTGGTGTAAAAGGCGGAGCAGCCGGAGGCGGCTATGCACAGGTCGTTCCGATGGAAGACATTAATCTTCATTTTACCGGTGACTTCCATGCTATCGGAGCAGCAAATAACCTTCTTGCAGCGATGATTGATAACCATATTTATCAGGGAAATGAATTGAACATCGATCCAAGAAAAATCACTTGGAAACGTTGTGTAGATATGAATGATCGTCAGCTTCGTTACGTAACAGACGGTCTTGGTGGAAAAGCTAACGGAACACCTCGTGAAGACGGATATGATATCACCGTGGCTAGTGAAGTAATGGCAGTTCTCTGTCTTGCAAAAGATATTACAGATTTAAAAGAACGCCTTTCTCGTATTATCATTGGTTATACATACGGAAAAATTGCAGACCAGAAACCGGTAACAGCAGGTGATTTACATGCAGAAGGGGCTATGGCAGCTCTTTTGAAAGATGCCTTAAAACCAAACCTTGTACAGACATTGGAAAAAGTACCGGCAATTGTGCATGGTGGACCATTTGCAAATATTGCACATGGATGTAACTCTGTAACTGCCACAAGAATGGCTATGAAATTATCTGACTATACTATCACAGAAGCAGGTTTTGGTGCTGACCTTGGGGCAGAAAAATTCTTAGACATTAAATGTCGTATGGCAGGAATTAAACCAAATGCAGTAGTTATCGTAGCAACTGTTCGTGCATTAAAATATAACGGCGGCGTTGCAAAAGCTGATTTAAATAACGAAAACCTGGAGGCTTTGGAAAAAGGTCTTCCAAATCTGTTAAAGCATGTAAGCAACATCAAAGATGTATATCATTTACCATGTGTAGTTGCAATCAATGCATTCCCAACAGACACCAAAGCAGAACTGGATTTAGTGGAAGCAAAATGTAAAGAACTTGGTGTTAACGTTGCTCTTTCTGAAGTATGGGCAAAAGGCGGCGAAGGTGGAATTAAACTTGCAGAAGAAGTAATTCGTCTTGCAGAAGAGTCTAATGATGACTTCGCATATTCCTATGAATTAGAAGGAAGCATTGAAGATAAGTTAAACCAGATCGTTCGTAAGATTTACGGCGGAAACAAAGTAATTCTTACAGAAACAGCCAGAAAACAGGCGAAAGAATTAGAAAACCTTGGTTTTGGAAATTATCCAATCTGTATGGCAAAAACACAGTACAGCTTAACAGATGACCAGACAAAACTGGGTGCACCAAAAGACTTCGATATCACGGTTCGTAACTTAAAGATTTCCGCAGGTGCAGGATTTATCGTAGCCCTCACCGGAGAAATCATGACTATGCCGGGACTTCCAAAGGTTCCTGCAGCCGTAAGAATTGATGTGGATGAAAAGGGTGTCATTTCAGGATTGTTCTAATGGGCTTGCCAAAAGAATTATTTAGGTCAAGTGAAAAATGTGGAAGACATTTGAGTTTCATAGAGTTCCTGAAATTATTTGGAAACTTGTGATTATATGAATGAAAGCGGATGAAAACACGAGAGTAAGTGTTTCATCCGCTTATTTTCTTGGTTTTGCCCTTCATATCTCATCGAATTCCCATTTGTACTAATCACCCTGTGACAGGGAACAATAATGGAAATAGGATTATGCCTTACAGCACCACCCACAGCCTGTTAAGTAAAAGCGTTTCCTTATAAAAGGAAATGTGGATTTTTCTATAAGAACAGAGCCGATTTTAGCCGAGAATAATAGTAAGAAGGAATCGAGGAGGTGAGCTTATGGAAAAGAAAACAAGATTGATCAATATTTATTTGAAGATACATCAGAAACGAGATTTGTCATGGGACGATTTAGAGTATCTGGCGCGTTTTGATCCAGAGTGTTTTGAAAAAACCTGTAAAAATGTGGTGTATAACATTCCACAGGCAAAGCCTGTCATTCTGCTGGAAGAAGAAAAGAAGGAAAGGCAACTTCCTGTTCCTAAAAGCGAAAATAAAGGGGTGGAAAATAGATTTTCCATAGAGCAGACTCTGGAGAATTTAAAATATATGGAGGTTAAGCAGATTCCTATTGCAGATTTTGATATTGAAAGAGTGAAAAATTTGTTGGGAAATCTGTATATGGAATTGCTGTTTCCCCATAATGATCGAGATGACAGTTTTTTTAGTGCCACAGAAGAGGAAAGAGGAACAAAGTTTGATAGGAAGGCGTAATATGCTTTAAAGGATAGGGTCAGATTAAGCATTGGAGAATTATGTGATACATAGTACAGAACAAAAGTTCGATTTTGCTCTGTACTTTATTTTTATATTCTGCTATAATCAAGCTGATATATTTCAGGATAA
>CAZSBV010000157.1:0-5030 GCA_964605105.1 uncultured Lachnospiraceae bacterium
ATAAAAATCAATCCACTTTTTGGTGTGACTCTTTTCCAAACATCCTATACCCCTTGTTATTCTCCGTATCACAAGCTATACTTTAAAAAAGAAAGAAGAAGGCTAACACATATGGATACTAACATTTCAACGACTGGACCCTGCGGTATCTGAACAATCAATAACATCCTTTGAGTAAGACACGAAAAGGCATTTGTAATAATATTAATAAATTTTAATTTCCCTATGCTTTCCTCCTTATTCTATGTTATAATACTTAGGATTTTCGGGGGACATAAGACATGAGTTATAAATTTCAAGAAATACCGGTAAATTCGCCAATTGTATTAAATATTCACCTAGGTGAAAAACATATGGAATTAGGTGCTGTTGTTCAAAAGCATTTAGCGCAGAATCTGACTTTAGTTACTTTAGACTATGCCGGCGCCAAACGTCTGACTTTTGAAAATGTTGCGGTGGACGTTCACCGTCAGGCTGCTGACGGCGTTCCGATTCTATGGCATTCCGTCAGAGTTTTAAACTACAAAGATCAGTATTTATTGCAAGTGAATACACCTGGCGCAAGAAGTAACCGCCGTAATTCTTTTAGAGTATCTGTTGGAGTTATGGGATGGCTCAATATGGCAGGTAAGAAACCGGTACAGACCATTGTAAAAGATGTTAGTATGACAGGATTTGCTGTAACAGACCGAAAACATGAATTACATTTAATGTCCGGTGATCGTGCAACTATTACCTTTGAAGATCTTACATATAAAATTGTTCTGGATGGCAAAGTTGTCCGAATTGAAAAACATGAGGACTATGTTGTTTATGGTTTTATCATTCAAAATATCTGTAATGATTTGAACACATACATTACTATAAAGCAGAGACGAAAAAGAAAATAATTTATACAATGACCAAGGTTGGAATATACTTTCAACCTTGAATTTTTTACCATTTAAAATAATAGGAGACGATTTATGAAACGATCTATAAAAGAACTTATTATTCGAATTATTATTTTATTTATAGGTCTGACCATTGCACACCTTGGTGTTACCTTATTCTTATTGGCAGACTTGGGAGCCGATCCGTTTAACGTATTGGTTCAGGGAATCTTCAGAACTTTAAGTGGATTTATAAACCAGCCACTGCTGACCCATGGTAATACCCATGTTGTAATTTGCTTTTTCATTATTATCGCTTTGTTATTTATTGACCGCAGTTACATAAAAGTCGGGACAATTCTCTGTATGATATTTGGAGGTCCCATTATTGATTTTTTTACCGAAATTCTAACAGCTCCTTTTGGAGCTATGAACTCCTTAGTTCTCAAAATCATTGTAAATGGTCTTGGTTGTATTATCCTAGCTTTCGGCATGACTATCGTAATGAAATCTGACGCCGGTACAGGACCTAACGATTTGGTTGCTATTGTTTTGTCTGATAAGTTAAAGAAAAACTTTGGCATAGTTCGTATTATTGTGGATGTTTCCTTTGTCCTTATGGGCTTTATTCTTGGTGGTTCTTTTGGAATTGGTACTTTGATCTGTGCCTTTCTTGTAGGACCGGTAGCCAATATCTTTCTACCTTTTAATGAAAAATGGATACAGAATTTGTTACATAGATTCATAAAATAATGTTTCTGCACGAAAAAACTCTGAGAACACAACGACTGAATTCTCAGAGTTTTTATTTTATAAATCCTATCTACCTACATTGGAATATTTTTATGTGGAACTTTATTTTCATCCACTTCCTGATCTTTATACAAAGATAAAATATTAATGATATTTTTTCTGGTATCTGATGGAACAATTACTTCGTCTACATACCCGTTATGGGCTGCTTCAAATGGTGTCATAAATTGCTTTTTATATTCTTCACGATACCGCTCTTTGCCCTCTTCCGAACAATCTTTATATAGAACATCAATGGCTGCTTCAGCACTCATAACAGCTATCTCTGCATTTGGCCATGCATAGACCATATCTGCCCCCAGTTCTTTGCTGCACATTGCAAGATAAGAACCGCCGTAAGCTTTTCGCATAATAACTGTAATCTTTAAAACTTCTGCTTCACTATAAGCAAATAACATTTTAGCTCCATGACGAATGATGCCTCGCTGTTCCTGCTCTTTTCCAGGATAAAATCCTGATACATCCACCAGATTGATTAACGGTATATTAAAACTGTCACAAATACGGATAAATCCAGCTGCTTTGTCCGCCGCATCAATATCGATACAACCCGCCTTTTGCGAAGACTGGTTTGCCACGATTCCGACCGGATAGCCGCCAATTCTTGCTAATGCCGTAATAATATTGGGTGCATACTTCTCTTTCATTTCCATAATACTGCCTTCATCTGTAAGACATTTAATGACCTCATGAGTATCAAACGGCTGACGCTTCTGAGAAGGAACAATATCATTTATTTTTTCATTTTTAATCAGATTAAAAGGTGCTAATTTATATACTCCCGGACGCTTACGATAATTATCCGGTAAATAGGTCAATAACTTCTTTATGTATGCAATACAAGTTCTGTCATCTTTTGCAACATAATCGGCAATCCCACTCATGATAGAATGGGTCTCAGTTCCACCCAGATCGTCCATACTTACTACCTGACCAATGGCTTCTTTTACCACACGGGGACCGGTAATGAACATATTGCTGGTTCCTTCTACCATAAGAATAAAATCTGTCAATGCCGGTGAATAAGAAGCACCTCCGGCACAAGGTCCCATAATAGCTGAAATCTGTGGAATTTTTCCGGAAGTCTTTACATTATTAAAAAAGATGTTCCCGTGTCCGGAAAGACTCTGAATTCCTTCCTGTACTCTGGCTCCGCCGGAATCGAATAAACCAATGATCGGTACTTTCATCTGTAAAGCTTTGTCCTGAATATCCGCGATTTTCTTAGCATTCATTTTACTAATGGAACCACCAAAAACGGTAAAATCCTGAGCATATACACAGACAGTTCTTCCATCCACTTTACCATATCCGGTAATGACTCCATCACCTTCCTGCTTTTTATTCTGCATACTAAAATAAGTACAACGATGTTCAATGTACGCATTGGTTTCTACAAAAGTCCCCTCATCTATTAAAAGACACACTCGCTCCCAGGCTGTTAACTTACCTACTTTATGTTGTTTCTCTTTTCTGGACTCGCCATGAACATTGTCTAATCTGTCTTTCAGATCCTGATACTTATTTTCATTATTTAACATTCTTTTATCCTCTAATATAAACTACTTAATATCTCTTTAATCACTGAGCTCATTCAAATACTTTTCAATCTTATCAATCAGTGGCTTTTCGTAAAATTCCCCATCTATAAAAAGAGCTCCTTCGCCACTGTTCTTAAAAGTCCTGACTATATATTGCAATCGCTCTATATCCATACCTTCATTATACTCACGAACTGCTTTTACCTGATTTGGATGAATCAAAAGTTTTCCATGAAATCCCATACGTTTCGTTTTTTCATAAGACTTTTTAAAAACATCCATATTATGTACATCCAGACAGACACCATCCAAAACATACTTCTTATAATAAGAAGCATATAAAACCAACTGGTTTCTGGGAAAATAAGCAGCTTCTTCCCCTGCTTCAAATCCTAATTCCTGACAAAAATCTTCCATTCCAAAAGCTAACTTTTGCACAAAAGGATTGGCTGCAATTTGCGGAATTTGTATCACACCTTTGACGGTTTCTACTAATGCAATGATTTCTTTTCCTTCTATATACTTCTGCAAATTCTCTAATATATCAGCATTCTCAAATTTGGGAATCATAAAGCCTGCAAAATCAAAATTCTCCAAAGTCTTTAATTCTACTTCCATTCTTTCACCGGAATTAACTCTTACATAAAGTTTTTTATCTTTTCCGTATTGCTGCAGAACTTGCTTTGTCAACGCAAGTCCCTCCTCTTTCTGCTCCTCTTTCAGAGAATCTTCCAAATCCAGAATAATATAATCTGCCTCAATCTTTTCAAAATTCTTTAGAAATTTTTCTTTTGCAGGAACAAAAAGCCAAGTCTTATCTGCCATAAGAAGCTCCTTTTTCCTCAATTAACTCCACAACCTCTAATACTTTTCTGGCACGTTTTAACATTGGAGGACCAATCATTTTTCCATTTAACATAGCAATACTACCGCCCTCCTGCTGAATTTTGTTTACCGCCTCAATCATGGCTTTCGCTTTTTCAACTTCCTCTTCCGATGGACTGAAAACACGATTGCACCAGGAAATCTGAATTGGATTAACAATCAGACAGCCTGCAAATCCCATAGAAAGTGCAAGGCTCTCTTCTTCCTTAAATCCCTCCTCATTTTTCACATCCAGATAAGGAGTATCAATTGGCAAAAGCCCATGTGTCCTCGCTGCCATAATAATCATGGTACGTGGCATCTCAAAAGCTCTCCTTGGACAATCATTGGTTCCATAAACACTATCAAGATAGTCCTCTCCGCCAAATAAAAGTGCAATATTTCTATCACTGCTGCCGGCAATATCCTCTACATTAAGTACCGCTT
This sequence comes from uncultured Lachnospiraceae bacterium, assembly GCA_964605105.1. Taxonomy (GTDB): domain Bacteria; phylum Bacillota; class Clostridia; order Lachnospirales; family Lachnospiraceae; genus SFDP01. Next base: position 4,538 of record CAZSBV010000157.1, read on the forward strand.
CTGCCGTTTCAATCAAAGGAAGTAATTTTAAACTTCCTCTTTCCAGTTTTTCCCTATTTTCTACAAAATCCAACAACGCTTCAAAGGCCTTGATATTGCCTGAATTATTAATTTTAGGCACTACAATTCCGGAAATCTGATCGTCTGTAATTAACTTTAAATCCTCCGGCAGATCATCTGTACCCAATTCATTCACACGAATAAATAACTGTTTTCCACGAAAAACACCCTTGTCCAGATACTTTTTCAACATAATACGAGCTTCCGGTCTTTTCGCCTTTGGAACTGCATCTTCCATGTCAAAAATAATGGCATCTGCCTCACAAGTGATTGCCTTGTTCAAAAATTTTTCATTATATGCCGGTACAAATAGCATACTTCTTAGTAAATATTTCATAATTTGGGGTCCTTTCCGTAAGTAGTCGTTTTCAAGCTTTGTGTTATATTCCCTGTATCATTTTCGTCCAATCTTTACTTTAGTATACTGAAAAAC
>CAZSBV010000158.1:0-3421 GCA_964605105.1 uncultured Lachnospiraceae bacterium
TACCGTTCCGCAGAACTTACAGTATAATTCCCGGCTTCCGCTTTCTGTACAGGTAGCTTCTGTGATGGTCTGTACCGCGCCTTTCTCATGGTCAGTAATTCTGCCCCGTCAGAAATCAACTGATTCAGATTCAAACTTTCATCCTTCACGCCCCAATAAGAACCGCCTGTGCCTCTCTGATCCCAGCACACTACCACGGATATGAATCTTTTGAATTACTCCGCCAAGCTTTACTTTTCGGATTTCATCTATTTCGTAGTACATGCCATTCCTCTTTTCTTAGTTGTTTCTTAAAGAATACCATAAAAAAAGAACGACCACTACATGTTTTTACATCTAGTGGCCGTTCTATTCAACTTCTGTGTTCAATTCTTTTTCCTCTTTCTGTAAAAGATAATTATTTTTAAACTCTGATAAAATCCACTTCTCTTCGTTTCTTACAACTCTTAGTTAACTCTTCACTACTCCATTAACTATTCTTATATCTTTTACTCCTATTTTGGTTTTCTGGCTGAATCTATAATCAAGGTTTATTTTTATTCCCAACTCGTAAACTCTTGCTTACTTAGAAAGAATTTTATATAGAATTTCTTTTTTTAATAATTCGAAGTATATTTTTCAATATATTTTTTTATAAAATAAATTTCTTTACACTTATCTTACTCTTCAAATTATTGTGGTAAATATTCTTCAATATGAGTGCCAGCTTCTATATCCCTTTTAGCTTTTCATTTTCTCTTAAATTAGTTTAGATTGACATCTACTTTATTTACTCTTAATGATTCCGGTTATCTCAACACTTAAAAGGTCTTTCTTGTTAGGAACTGCTATGCATTACCACTCTCATATTGAATTAAATTGTCGATTGGTCCCATTGGCTTGTACCTCCAATCCTCCTATTTATACTTTCCTCTTACGTTTTACTTCATCTATCAACTTTCTCGTCATTGATTAGATTTTTGTAAGTGGTTGTTTTGTTTGTAAGTTAATATTATCACTATATTTCTACTTTGTCAACATTATTTTTGTAAAATTTGTAAATTATTTTTATATTATTAGTTTTCTTCATTTCATCTCATTAAATTGTATATACATTTTGAATATTAGATATTTTTGATACAATTCTAATTTCTTTAACAACAACCGGGCAGAGTACATAATATTTATAATTCTAATTTTAACTGATAATCCAGCCAGCTCTCCTGTTTTGCTTCATGTATCCTGTCATGCTTCTGCAAACTCCCAATCAATAATGGTGAGCTGGCATCATGCTTTTTCATATTATCTTTTACGATATCCGCACTATAATTGGCATAGCAATATTTACACAAATGCCCGCAGGTATTATATGCTCCTATATCATTTCCCAATAAACAGGCACATTCCTGTCTGGCCCCCTTTTTCTTTGGAACTGCCAGTGATGAATGCAGTGCTTTTTCAAAAGTCTCAACAGTCATGCATCCGCTGCAGTCAACTCCAAAAGGAGCCAGTTCATCTCCTTCAGCACAGGACTTTATGGTGATTCCGCATTTTTTTCCAATCATAGCAAATTGCTCTCCCAGAAAAAGTCTTTCCGCTTTCGGAACTTCCCTTACTTCCGGGAAATTATGTTTTACCTTTTCATAGAGATCAATAAAACTTATGACACAGGTCTTTGTATGCCCGGATAACTTTCTTGCCATTTTTTCAAATGACTGTATATGACTTTCTACGGTATATTTCGAAGACAGAAAAATAGGATCATATCTCCAGCCTACAGAATCTATCCCTACTTTTTCAGAAAGAACACAAAAACTTTCCAATATCTTTTCCTTGTCCGGAACGTTCGGTTCTATTTCCTTTCCATATGGTGTAATGGTCACAAACCAATACTGTCCATACGCACTTAGTTCATCCAAGTGAGCCAGCATTGGAAGTGGATTTTTGGTACAAAAAGCAATTAAATCTACCACTTCGGGGGATAAACTATATTTTGTTACCAATTCCGGATTATAAGGATTTCGAACCATGACATATCCTTCTTTAATTCGATTCAAAAACCACTCTACATAAAATGCGGGAATATCGGTCCGCATGCCGGTCTGTAATATCATAAGATCATCCGTCCTTTCTAGATTATCAACTTCGTCAATTTTTAAGCTATACTTGCTCTAACAATACTTCTCATTCACTAACATCCCCGTCAACTTCGGGACCTGAAATGTATTGGCAAATAAATCACACTTACATAAGAAGATATAATAGATATTCTTTCCACATTTTCTTAACGTTTCAAAGTTGCCCTGACCTTTGGAAATGATGACATCTGCCTCATCCAGAACTACTTTTGCTTCTTCACTAATTTCTTCCAGCCAAGTACCTGCAATATCTGAACCATTAGGAATCACTTCTGCTATTTCGGTTAAACCTACTTGCTTTGCGTCTTCCATAGTAGCGTCATTTATAACTTCTGCACCTCTGACCAATACAGTCACTTTCAAACCGGGATATTTTTTCTGAATTTCACGGATTAACAACTTATCCATTACAATTTCACCACAATTATCTGTAAGATAAACCAATTTATTGGCTTTTTCAAGATCGTCAGTTAATTCGCCATACTGTTTTTCACCGATGACAAATCTGTCAGAATCATTTAGCAACTCTGTCAGTTGCTCTTCATTTACATGAATTCTGGCTCCAAAATCGATATAGTTTCCTATCATGGCATACTGGATTCCTGTTTTGACCGGATCTTTTGATGTTGCAAGTTTGTTATTTACCTGCTCTTCGTGCTCCATCATGACTTGATTATAATGCCTCTTGATTTCAGCATATTCCTGCTTCATCCCAAACATTTCATCCTGAATCTGATTAATGGTACGAACTATTACAGGTGCACCATATCTCTCTGGCGCTTCTGCCAATACTTTCAGCACTCTTTGCATATATTCTATCTTTTTATCATCTGTGACATCTTTTGGATATTTATCCAAATGTATCTTTGTCATGCAGCTAAGACATTCATAATGTAATCTTTTGACTTCCATCTTTTATTCCTCACATTTTTATAAACAAAAAACATTATTTTTTCGCATTTACGTTACTTTTTTTCTTGACATAAATTTGTAATTATGTGATACTCTTTATACAAACATATTTTTATTGTTTTAACAAATATTAGGGATTCTATCAGCATTTCCCAGGATCAACTCTTTTTCCTATCGCTAACAGCTTTCCCTATTATGAATTTTTGCAAGGAAAGGAGGAAAAAAGAATATGACAAACAATGAACTTTTATTGAATTTATCCGGACTGTTAGACAAAAAGTTATCTCCGGTAAATGACAAATTAGAAAAAATTGATAACTGTATTAAAAACAATATTGTTCCCAGACTGGATAATCTTGAAGATACTCTCAACAACAACGTGGTTCCCAGAC
>CAZSBV010000158.1:3521-5021 GCA_964605105.1 uncultured Lachnospiraceae bacterium
GTTCCCAGACTGGATAATCTTGAAGATACTCTCAACAACAATATTGTTCCCAGACTGGATAATCTTGAAGATACTCTCAATAACAATTTGTCTCCAAATGTGAAAAGAATAAATCTCACGCTGGAAAACAGTATTTCACCAAGATTACAGAATATAGAAGCATGTTATGTTTCCACATACAAACGCTATCAATCTGGCGTAGATCAATTTGATGCTATGGAAATTGATATTCAAATTATGAAAAGTGTTTTACGTGAACATAGTGAAAAATTACAAAAAATCTCCTAACAATACCAAAACTGTCCGGCCAATGCCAGACAGTTTTTATTTCAATTCACATCTAAACTACTCCTACACCCTTCGTAGCCACGATATCCACTCCGGTTCCTGCTACATCGCTAAACACCACATCACCGATGGCTATCGGTGCCTGTACTTCGACTTCTTTTAAAGCTCTTACGCAATCAAATATCTTGTCCTTAGGAATATCTGACTTTGTTTTTACAGATACCGTTGGTGCGTTTCCACCACTTACTCTTACCGTAGAAGTCACAATTCTGGTAGGACTGGCAACTTCTTTTCTGACATAATCATCACCACGTTTACAGGTATTTCCTGTTACAGAAATGACTTCACCATTTTCTAATTCTACCGTTATCTGGCAGCCTAAAGGACAACCAATACAAGTTAAAATTTTCTGTTCCATTATTCTGCCTCCACTTTCACTGTAATTTTCTTTAACTCGGGATATTTTTCTAACTGTTCTTTTTTCAGTTTGACTTCTTCCATTTCTCCCGGTGCCATCATAAGGCGTTTTCTGTGAATCACTCGTTCTTCGTCAAAATATACGCTGATAAAAGCATTCCGATAAACAGCCCCTACACGGAAACGAACCGTCAGCTCTCCTGCCATATTAGCTACTCGAATGGTACTTGGAACCGTATAGCGCACGCCGCCTGTGGGAACCAGTTCAATAACTTTTTCTTGCAATACAACAGTTCCGGTCTCACTATCTGTATCCGCATTTTCCATTGCACACTGCTCTTCAGATACCTCGGCTCCCTTAGCCTTCAATCCTGTATCTTCCAATCGTTTCACGTACTCAGCCGCATTTCTACCTGCTGCCTTCGCTTCTTCAGAAACAAAGTCTACCAAATCATGTACATGAAGTACGTTACCACAGGCAAATACACCTTCTACATTGGTTTCCAGACTTTCGTTTACAATTGGTCCGCTGGTCACAGGATTCATTTCCACGCCCATACCACAGGATAGTTCATTTTCCGGAATCAGACCAACGGATAATAACAAGGTATCGCAGGAATAGAATTCTTCCGTTCCCGGAATTGGCTTGTTGTTACTATCTACCTGAGCCAGCGTAATTCCTTCTACCCTTTCTTTTCCTTTGATTTCTACTACGGTATGGCTTAATTTCAAAGGAATTCCAAAGTCATCCAGACACTGTACAATATTTCTCTTTAAACCGCCGGAATATGGCAT
>CAZSBV010000159.1:0-5018 GCA_964605105.1 uncultured Lachnospiraceae bacterium
GGGTATTTGAAGATGCCATTACCTTTAAGATTGCATTGATGGTAGTAAAATACATGAAGTATATGGAAAGTTTTGAATATTAGGAGAGTGTAAAAGTGGCTTTATTTAAAAAACCAAAAACGAAAAAAATTCCAAGTGAAAATATTATTGTTTTGGATAAGGTGTCCAAATCTTACGCGACCGGTGCGCCTGCGTTAAATGGAATCAGCCTTACCATTAAACAAGGGGAATTTGTATTTATCGTTGGAGACAGTGGTTCAGGAAAATCGACTTTGATTAAATTATTGCTTAGAGAACTCCTTCCTACATCGGGAGACATATATGTAAATGGTCAGAGCCTTGCAGATTTGAAAAGAAGAAATGTACCAAAATACAGACGTAATTTGGGTGTAGTATTTCAGGATTTCCGTCTGTTGAAAGACAGAAATGTTTATGAGAATGTAGCTTTTGCGCAGAGAATCATTCAGGTGCCTACAAGAGAAATACGTAAAAATGTACCTTCTATTTTATCCGTAGTAGGTCTTGCAGGAAAATATAAGGCAAAACCAAGACAGTTGTCCGGTGGAGAACAGCAGCGAGTTGCCTTGGCGAGAGCTTTGATTAATCGTCCGCCGATTTTATTATGCGATGAACCTACCGGTAACCTGGATCCTAAGAATTCATGGGAAATTATGAAGTTATTGGATCAGATCAATAAAAAAGGTACTACCATTTTAGTGGTAACTCATAACAGAGAAATCGTAAATGAAATGCAGAAGCGAGTAATTACCATGAAAAAAGGTATTATCGTAAGCGATGAAGAAAAAGGTGGTTATATCGATGAGGATTAGTACATTTTTTTATACATTAAAACAGGGAATTGTTAATATTTTCCGTAATAAATGGTTCTCGCTGGCGTCTATGGCGACCATTAGCGCCTGTCTGTTATTGTTTGGTCTTTTTTATGCAATTGTTGCCAACTTTAACAACATTGTAAAGACAGCAGAGCAGGGAGTTTCCGTGACTGTTTTCTTTGAGGACAATCTTTCGGAAGCCAAAATTCAGGAAATCGGAAGTATGATTGAGAAGAGAACCGAAGTTTCCAAAATTGTATATGTTTCTGCGGAAGAAGCATGGGAAACATTCCGTCAGGAATATTTCGGAGAAGAATATTCCGATGGTTTTACAGAAAACCCATTGGAGAATTCCTCCAACTATGAAATATATTTGTCTGATGTGGCCCTTCAGGATAGTCTCGTAACATATCTGGAATCTGTTGAAGGGGTAAGACAGGTAAACCGTTCCGAAGTGACCGCATCAACGTTGAGCGGTATGAACGTATTGATTTTTTATGTATCGGTTGGTATTATTGCCATTTTGTTGGCAGTATCTGTATTCTTGATCAGCAATACAGTTATGATTGGTATTCAGGTACGTAAAGAAGAAATTAATATTATGAAGTATATTGGTGCAACTGACTTTTTTGTACGTTCTCCGTTTGTAATTGAGGGTATTATTATTGGTGCGTTAGGTGCAGCGATTCCTTTGGGGGTCATCTATGTACTTTATAATACAGTAGTGGAATTTATTGTGGAGCGTTTTGAAATGCTGAGTTCTTTGCTTAGTTTCCTTCCGGTCAATCAAATTTTTGCTACTTTAGTACCGGTATCTCTGGGACTGGGAATCGGCATTGGATTCCTTGGAAGCTTTACAACCGTTAGAAAACATTTAAGAGTATAATTAAGGTTGCTGTTTCAACTTATAGTGGTGAAGTATGCGGAACAGATGTAAGAGAGCAGTAATCAGTTAGGAAGTATGAATGAAAAAAGCGTGGAAATTAGTCGGTCTTGTTCTGGCCTGCAGTATTTTTGCGGTGTCTATTCCTGCAAAAACGTTAGTTTCAGCAACGGAAAGCACTGCGGAAAGTATTCAGCAGACAAAAGACGAAATTAGTCAGGCAAAAGAGGAAAGAGAAAAATTAAAGCAAGGATTAAGTGATATCAAAAAAATGGTGTCCAACTTGGAAAAATCCAAATCCAGTCTGCAAAGTTATGTCAAAGAGCTGGATTCGCAATTAATGAGTATAGAAACTAAAATTCAGGAATTGAAGAGTTTAATTACTGAGAAGGAAGCCGAAATCGAACAGACGAAAAAGGAATTGGAAGAGGCAATTGCCATAGAAGAAAAGCAGTACGAAGAAATGAAAGTTCGTATTAAGTTCATGTATGAAAAAGGAAATCAGTTCTATCTGGATATGCTTATGGGAGCCGAGAGTTTTGGCGATATGTTAAATAAGGCTCAATATGTGGAATCTATTTCGGCATATGACAGACAGAAGTTAGAAGAGTTCCAGTTGAATCGTGAATTGATTGAATTGTGTAAACAGGAACTGGAAGAAGAGGAGGCTCTGCTTCAGGAAGCCAAAGCGGCCGTAGAACAGGAACAGGCAAATCTGGAAGTTTTAATTGCATCCAAAGAGAAAGAGATTAATGCTTATGAAAGTGATATTGCCACTCAGGAGCAGGCGATTAAAGAATACGAAGCATACATTCGAGAGCAGGATGAGACCATTGCTGCATTAGAAAAAGCTTTGAAGGAAATGGAATCCAGCAGTAATATTTCCTATGACGGAGGTATGTTCAAATGGCCGGCACCTTCCTATACCAGAATTAGCGACTACTATGGATGGCGTTTGCATCCTACTTTGGGAGTACAAAAATTCCACAATGGTGTGGATATGGCTGCTCCGGGAGGTTCTCCGATTCTGGCAGCTTATGATGGTACGGTAGCGGCTGCGGGATACAGCAGTACTATGGGAAATTACATTTATTTGAACCATGGTAGTGGTCTGGTAACTATTTATATGCACGCATCTGCTTTGTATGTATCTGCGGGACAGACAGTATCCAAAGGAGATAAGATTGCAGCGGTAGGAACTACAGGGCGTTCCACAGGAAATCATCTTCATTTTGGGGTTCGTCTTAATGGATCTTATGTGGATCCTATGACTTATCTTCAATAAGAATGTATTTTTACCTAAGAAAAAACATATATTAAGTTAAAATGGGTGTGAGACACTCCGGAGGCACTTATTAATGGAACAAATGGAACAGAATAACCAAAAAAGTGGGTATTGGAGTGGGCTGCTCAGCGGCCTGCTTCTTGCTATGTTATTAATTGGCTGCATTTATATAGGAAATCAGGTTTTTCAAATATTTGAAGCAAAAAAAATTACAGAAGAGGCCCAGGCCGAAGATGCTGAACTTTTGAATGACTATACTGTTGCCAAGATAGATGTCATTGAAGATACGATTAGACAGTATTATTTGGAAGAAGTAGACAGAAGTGAATTGGAAAATGGTATTTATACGGGGCTGGTAAATTCTCTGGAAGATCCTTATTCTGTATATTATTCTGCAGAAGAATTGGAAGAATTGCAGATGAGTACGGAAGGGATTTATTATGGTATAGGAGCTTATCTTTCCAAGGCCGCTACGGATGAATATTGTGTGATTAGTGGTGTAATAGAAAATACTCCTGCGGAAGAAGCAGGGCTTCGTGCAGATGATCTTATTTATCTGGTGGATGGGGTAGATGTTTACGGAATGGATATTACAGAGGTAGTTTCTCTGATTAAAGGAGAAGAAGGTACGCAGGTAGTACTGACTCTGGTAAGAGAAGGAGAAAGTGACTATCTGGAAATTCCTGTAGAAAGAAGAAAAATAGAAAGTCCTACTGTTTCCTCAGAAATGTTGGAGAATCATATTGGATATATTCAAATCACAGAGTTTGACGATGTAACAGAAGATCAGTTTGCAGAAGCTCTTGCAGAATGCAAGGGGAATGGAATGAAAGCCTTGATTTTGGATCTTCGCAGCAATCCCGGAGGGAATTTATCAACAGTATGTGAAATCAGCCGTATGGTATTACCTAAAGGTATGATTGTATATACAGAAGATAAATATGGTAAACGGGATGAGTATACTTGTGATGGTCTGAGACAGTTGCAGGTTCCGGCAGTGGTTCTGGTAAATGGTTATAGTGCCAGTGCATCAGAAATTTTAGCCGGAGCGATGAAAGATCATGGCATTGCAACTATCATGGGTACCACCACATTTGGAAAAGGAATTGTGCAGAGAGTCATTTCTTTATCTGACGGTTCTGCGGTAAAATTGACCGTAAGTAAATACTACACACCAAATGGAAACAATATTCATGAAAAAGGAATTGAACCGGATGTGGTAGTAGAATTCGATGCAGATGCTTATTATAATGAGGGTGTTGATAATCAGCTGCAGGAAGCGATGAATTATTTGAGAGAGAAGATTGGAGAGTAATTCCTATATTGGACTGATGCTTTTCAAGGAGATATGAGTGATGAAAAAGCCTAAGAGTTTTGATTTTAAAAAGAGACCAGTCAATCCATGTTTTTTGATGACGGTGGCAAAATGGGTTATTAGTTTTCCTGATTTGAGAAAACGTAAATTTAAATTGGAAAAAATCAATATGGAAGGAGTAGAGGGGCCATATCTGATGTTGGTAACTCATTCTTCTATGGTAGATTTTAATATTATGTTAAAAGCAACCCATCCACATAAGGTGAACAATGTAATGACCTTGGAAGGATTCAATACATATACAGAGCCTTTAATGCGTTCTTTAGGGGTGCTTGGAACCAGAAAATATATCAATGATGTGAATTTAATCCGAAATATTAAATATTGTATTGAAAAATTGGGCAATACTTTTGTGTTGTTTCCGGAAGCGAGATATTCTTTGGATGGATGTACTTCCTATATTCCAAGTTCTACAGCTAAATTAATTAAGGTGCTGAAAGTACCGGTAGTAGTTCTGAAAATTCAGGGAAATTTTATTACTTGTCCACAGTGGAATAAAATTAATAAAAAGACACATGTAGAAGCACAGATGGTGCAGATTATAACTGCAGAAGAATGCAAGTCCATTACGGTGGAAGAAATCGCAGAAAGAATTCGTGAACATTTTCAGTATGATGATTATAAGTGGCAGTTAGAAAATAA
>CAZSBV010000160.1:0-2350 GCA_964605105.1 uncultured Lachnospiraceae bacterium
AAACCACAAGATAAGCGGAGGAATTACTAATGAACTGGAAACACCTATTTTCCAAAACGATTTTGGACAGGGGAAGGAGATATTATAACTGGAATGCAGTAGATGATATTGAGATAGGGAATGGTCAGTGTAATGCTCTGGTTGTCGGTAGTAGAGAATATCAGGTGTCCATATGGAAAAAAGCCAATTATCAGCTTGGGATGAGCTGCAGTTGCCCGTATGCACAGGACGGAAGTCATTGCAAGCATATGGCTGCAGTTTGTTATGAGCTTGATGAGATGTTTGCTGGGGATGCAAATTGGAGTGAGTTAGGTACACAGGAGGCAAAAAGTCCAAAAGAGGCTCCGAAAAGAATTTTTCCTTTTGCTTCTAAAAATACGCCGGACAGCAAACAGTACTATACCTTTGATTTGGCAGTAATGACCGAAGATATGGTCATATATGAGAAGACATGGGAAGAAGCTAAAAAAATTGTGGAAAATGGAACTATAGAACTGGATAAAGTAGAAGTTAATTATTATGGTGGTTACTATTCTTCAAAAGAACTTCGGGGACAAGTGACTGCTTATGTGAAAGAAGATGGAAAGGCCGGTTATGTCACAGTTCATTTTACACCAAATGAGGTAATGACGATTCAATGCAGAACTACAAATTGTCAGAAATATTATGAAGCTGGCAGCTATTATAGAAATAAAGAAACATGTAAGCATGGACTGGCTGCTTTGATATTGCTGTCTGATTATATAGATTTATATAATCCGGGAGATACCACGGATTATGAAACAAAGTGCCTGTTAAACGATTATGAAATGATGTACCGTAAACAGGTGGTTGGAAGTACTTACGAAGTTCAGGGAGATTTTCATCTGGAACCACGTTTGGAAGCAGGAGAAAGGAATTTGATTTTATCCTTTAAAGGTGGTATAGATAAACTTTTTGTTATTAAAGATTTGACAGAATTTACAAATAATGTGGAAGAAAAAAATATTCATCCATTCGGGACAAAGACCCAAATTGATTTTAAACAGCATCGAATTTCAGCGGACTCATTAAAGTATTATGATTTTATTTTTCAAGTCGTAAAAGAGGAAGAAAAAAGAAGATACATGCAGGGTTTTGGCTATGGGACAGATAAAATTAAAGGTGGAATTCCTCTTATAGGGAGACGTTTGGATGATGTGTATGAATTATTAGAAGAAAGTGGAAATACCATTGTCTTTAATGATAAGTGGAATGAAATTAAAAATGCAACTCTTGCGGTACGAGAGATGGCACCACCCATCAATATGGTTATCACCGAGGATTATGATTCGAAAAAAATATTTAGAGGAATTAAGGTATCGGGAGAATTTCCAGAGATTTGGGAAGGTAATCAATATCGATATTATATAGAATCCGAGTTCTTAAATAGAGTTCCCAGAGATGCCAGACAGGCATTAGAACCGCTTTTCCAAATGGAAGAAAACGGGGTAGTAGAGTTGTCTATTGGAAGAAAATCCATGGCAGCCTTTTATAATCGTATTGTTCCGGCATTGGAAAAATATATTACATTTATAGAAAATAATAGTGAAATAATTGAAAACTATTTGCCGCCTAAAGCAGAATTTCTTTTTTATCTGGATGCAAAAGAGAAACGTGTAATGTGTGATGCCAAGGTAAAATATGGAGAGGAAATCATGAATTTGGCAGCTCATACAAAAGAGAATATTGTCTGGAATCCTGCCTGGGATCAGAATGCGGAAGCGGAGGCAGTGTTTTATGTGAATCGTTTTTTCCCTAATTTAGATGATAAGGAAGATGTATACCTTTCATCGGAAGATGAGGAAGCTACACTGACGATAATAGAGCAGGGAATTAGTGAACTTCTAAAAATAGGAGAAGTTTATTGTACAGAACGATTAAAACAAATTAAAATTAGGAAAAGGACAAAAGTCTCAGTAGGTGTTTCCATGGAAAGTGGCATTATGCAGCTGGACATTACCTCGGAGGAATATTCTAATGAGGAACTGCTAGATATTCTCGCCAGTTATCGGAGAAAGAAAAAATATATTCGATTGAAAAATGGTGATTTCCTGAATCTGGAAGACGAAAATCTGGAACTTATTTCAGATATGATGAATACTCTTCATATTGGGTCCAAAGATTTTTTGAAAGGTAAGATTCATATTCCGGCGTATCGAGCATTATATTTGGATAAAATATTGGAAAAAAATGAAACTTTGTATATAAACAGGGATAAGCATTTTAAAAAACTGATTAAGGAATTTAAGACGGTTTCAGATTCTGATTTTGAACTTCCGGAAAACTTTCAGAAAGTAATGCGTAATTATCAGGTTACAGGATACCGTTT
>CAZSBV010000160.1:2450-4933 GCA_964605105.1 uncultured Lachnospiraceae bacterium
TTATTTTAAGATTACAGGAAGTACACCTAAGGAAGAAAGAATTTCTCTGGTGAAGAAGTTTAACGAAGGTGCGGTGCCGGTATTTTTAATTTCGCTAAAAGCAGGAGGAACTGGACTGAATCTGGTGGGAGCTGATGTGGTAATTCACTATGATCCATGGTGGAATATTGCGGTACAAAATCAGGCAACGGACAGGGCTCACAGAATTGGACAGGAAAAAATAGTGACAGTTTATCGTATGATTATCAAAGATACGATAGAAGAAAAGATTGTGAAAATGCAGGATGCCAAGAAACATCTGGCTGATGAAATTTTAAACGGCGAAAACGGAGGTTTGTCAGCATTATCTAAAGAGGAATTGTTAGAGTTATTATAGGTATGGATTTGCTACAGTAAATAAGCCAGATAAGGTAGACCACAGTGTGTTGATTCCACTAGCTTTGGAAGGAAATAAATAGCTCTTGCCCAAAACGATTGGAAGTTGTATGATAGAATGAAAAAATTAAAAGGAGAAAAGGAAAATATGAATGAAAAAAGAATTATTCAGGTAGAAGAAAAAGTACCTGCGAAAATGTTGATTCCGCTTAGTATTCAGCATATGTTTGCAATGTTTGGTGCCTCCGTTCTGGTTCCGTTCATCTTTGGAATTAATCCGGCAATTGTATTATTTATGAATGGTCTTGGAACATTGCTCTTTATTGCAATTACAAAAGGAAAAGCTCCTGCATATCTTGGTTCCAGTTTTGCATTTCTTGCACCGGCAGGAATTGTAATCAGTGAATGGGGATATAGCTATGCGTTGGGAGGATTCGTAGTAGTTGGATTTTTAGGATGTATTTTAGCTTTTATTATCTATAAATTTGGCTCTGAATGGATCGACGTAGTTCTTCCTCCGGCAGCTATGGGACCTGTAGTAGCTTTGATTGGTCTGGAACTTGCGGGAACAGCAGCAAGCACTGCAGGTTTAAAAGACGAAGTAATCCTTCCGGAAAATATGATTGTTTTTCTGGTAACATTATTGACAGCGGTAATTGGTTCCGTGGTATTTAAAGGATTTCTTTCTGTTATTCCAATTTTAATTGCGATTATCGCAGGATATGTGGCTGCACTTTGTTGTGGTATTGTAGATTTCTCAGCAGTAGTCTCTGCTCCATTATTTGCAATGCCTAACTTCTCATTTCCAAAATTCAAGTGGGAAGCGATTGTGATCATACTTCCGGTACTTTTGGTAATTGCATCCGAACATATTGGACACCAGATTGTTACAAGTAAAATTGTAGAGAGAGATTTATTAAAAGATCCTGGTTTACACCGTTCTTTATTTGCAGATAATTTCTCTACCATGATTTCCGGTTTGATTGGTTCTGTACCAACCACTACTTATGGTGAAAATATTGGTGTTATGGCCATGACAAAAGTATACAGTGTATACGTAATTGGTGGTGCAGCAGTATTGTCTATTATTTGTTCCTTCATTGGAAAAATGACAACATTAATTAGTACGATTCCTGGTCCGGTAATCGGAGGAATTTCCTTCCTATTATATGGTATGATTGGTGCTTCCGGTATTCGTGTTCTTGTAGATGCACAGGTAGATTATAGCAAATCCAGAAATCAGGCAATGACAGCTATTGTGTTTGTAACAGGTCTTTCCGGAATTTCTGTTCAGCTTGGCAGCGTACAGTTGACAGGTATGGTACTTGCTTGTGTAGTTGGTATGATTATGGGATTAACTTTCTTTGTGTTAGACAAGCTGAATCTGACAAATGACAGATAAGAAGTAAATACTATATAAATAAGATATGAAAAGAGTCGGGCAAAGTCCGACTCTTACTTTTTTCTAAAAGGTGTAACCATATTCTAATTAATATAACAATTAGTTGTTACAGTTACTTGGTTCCGAAAATTCGATCTCCTGCGTCTCCCAGACCTGGACAGATATAAGCATGTTCATTTAAACAACGGTCTAAAGTTCCTACATAAATCTGAACATCAGGATGTGCTTCATGAAGACGTTTTACACCTTCCGGTGCTGCAATGATACACATGAATTTAATATTTTTTCCACCATGCTTTTTAATCATGGTAATAGCATCTACTGCGGAACCTCCGGTAGCTAACATCGGATCACATACAACGATAGTACGTTCCTCGATTGGGCTTGGAAGCTTGCAGTAATATTCATGTGGTTCAAAAGTTTCTTCATCACGGTATAAACCAATATGACCAACTTTAGCAGAAGGTACTAAAGAAAGAATTCCTTCTACCATACCAAGTCCTGCGCGAAGGATAGGAACGACAGCAAGTTTACGGCCTGCAATCATAGGTGTCATACACTTTTCAATAGGTGTTTCCACTTCCACATCTTCTAAAGGAAGATCTTTTAATGCTTCAAATCCTTCTAACATAGCAATTTCTTCTACCAGTTTTCTGAATTCGTTTGTTCCGGTATTTTTATCTCTGAGACGAGAAATTTTGTGTTT
>CAZSBV010000161.1:0-4912 GCA_964605105.1 uncultured Lachnospiraceae bacterium
TTTGTCAAGGTGCTTCGCTGTTGTTTTCCGCGACAGCTTTGTTATATTAACACACACCGTCGTTTTTTGTCAACAACTTTTTTATTTTTTTGGAAATTTATTTTTGCCTTCCGCGGCTCCCCAGGAGACTTACAACGGTCTGTGGCTTTTTGTATTTCCCTGTCGCTTCAGGCGACTTTGCTATCTTAACAGAGCTTTTCCTTTTTGGCAAGTACTTTTTTCATTTTCTTTTGTACTTTTATTAATACATTCTTTTCTTTCTGTTTTAAGAAGATTTTGAAAGGTCATTTTCACCAATCTTTTTCCTTTTCTTCTTATATAATAGGTACATATTTACAAAAGAAAAACACCCTGCTCATCACAGGGTATTTCTTAATTTATACATTATTGCATATTACATAAAATCTTTGCCATTTCTTCTTCTGTAGCATCAGCCGGAATTTCATGATTTCCAGTTCTTAATCTCCTGTCGTATCCGTTTCTAACTAAATATTGGTTAAATTCCGTAGCTGAATTCACAAGTCCTGCTTCATATAATTTCTCACTAACTGTGAAAGAATCATTACCACCTTCAACAGAAATGAGAATATAGTGTTCTACTACAGAATCATCTTTAACCGCTGAAGTATCCTCTTCCACATCTGTTTCCACGTCACTTTCTGCGTCTGAACTACCTTCTATATTAGAATCAGTTTCTACCTCTGTTTCCTCTTCAACTTTATTCTCTGACTCTTCATCTTCTACTTCTACTATATCTTCAAATGCTGGTATATTATGTTCTTCATTAGAAGCTGTTTCTTTGTCTTTCTGCAAATCTGCCAGAACACTTTCTTCCACCATGCCTAACTCAAGTGCCCGCATTTTTATCTGTGCATCTGTAAGCTTTTCCGGTTGTCTGGTAAATGACATAATAATTGCGGTAACTACGATTCCTATTCCCAGTCCACGCAAATAATATCTTAATTTCATTTTATCTTACGCCTTTCCATATCTATGTATATTATTATATATACATACTTTTCGTCATTTCGGTAATACTTCTAACTTATTTTCCACCTTCGAATAAATCAATAATCAGTTTTACTTCACCGATTCCAAGTCCAAGCGTTTGAGCAATTGCCATATTAGACTTTCCTTCTTTGTGAAGTTCTAAAATCTTACTCTTATTACTTCCAATATTTGAATCCGGTTCAAACTGAATTTCAATTTCCCGATTTTTTTCTTCAACATTATCCTTTTTTACAGGACTCTTTTTGGTCGGAGCTTTACGCTTGGTTGCCGGGCGTTTTTTTACTACCTTTTCTTCTGTTGCCTCTGATTCATTGGCAACAGAATCTTTTTCTGTTACTATGCTTGGAATCTCATCCTTTGTTTCTGTAACCGCTTCTACCGGTAACTCTGATAATTGTTCTTGAATGGTCTGTTCAATATCAGCTTTTACATCCTGTACTTTTGTATTAATCTCAGCAGCAGTATTTTTAACCTGCACATGTTTATTATTTAACATGTCATATAAGAAAACTGCTTCTTCATGATTTCTATTAATCTGACTTAATACTGTATCAGAGTATTCCTGAATTGCCATGATCTTTTCATTGCTGAGTCTTTCCATATAGCGTTCTGTTTTCTCTGCCGCTGCTGAAATTGTTTCGTCTGTTTTTTCTTCAATCTGTAGTACAGCCTGCTTTACTTCCTGTTCTACTAATTCTTTTATTTTTTCCTCTGGTATTTTAATTTCCTTAGAATTTTTGTCTGTCAGATTCTCCGGTATCACAAAGCTTCCAACAAATGCTAAAATTCCTAATAGTATTAATAAAATTTCTGTAAGTCCCATATTAATTTCAGCCGGATATTCTCCGGCTGCCTCCATTTTTATATCCTAATATCAAAACCAGATGTCGTTTTTGGCACTACTCTGTCTTCTGGTTTTCCATCTTTTTTTCTTTTGCTTCCGCCATCACCGATGTATTGATTACTTCCTTTTTCTCTGGCATCGAACTTTTTGTTCTGATACTGAGTTTTATTCTGATATTCATCCTGATTTGTCTTAATGACCTGTCTGATATCTTGATTTAACTCTTTATTAAACTTATCCTGCGCCTGAGTTTGTTGTACTACACCACGCAGGTCATCATTATGCTTTTGCGTAGTATAATCCTGGATTCTAGTCATAGCCTGATTTAATTCAACCTGCCCTATTGCCATTCTTTTCCTCCATTTCTAAAATACCACCTGCTGTTTTCACAAAGAATTATGATTTCCATACAAATCAATTGCTAAATCATACCAACGATAGTTACATCTCCTTTAGATTTAATAAATCTACAATATTGAGCCTGAGTCTTTATGATTCTGGAAACATCTGAAATAACAATTTTGGTTCCAGGATATACTTTATCTTTTACAACAATCTGTGCTTCGTTGCTTACACTCATGATTTCTTCAAGTTGTGCCATTTCTTTCGTTGCAGCTTCAATTCCTTTTTTCTTTAAGGTAACCACATTGGATAATTCCTGAATATGTTTCACCTGTTCCGGTGGTAACTTAATACCGGAAAGAATTTTGGCCTTTGCTGCATCCAATACCGGCTGTGCGGTGTTAATTGTTTTTGTATCTAATTTCACCTGTTCATCCAATTCATGGAATCTACGCTTTGTTTCCGGATTAATACCAATTTCAACAATCGTATTAGCACCTAACTCTGCCCCCAAGGTTTTTACTTCAATCAAGTTTGTTGCACAAACATAACCACCGGTAATAAATCCTTTTTTACCGCCTACTCGTATTTCTGTTCCGGCAGATACATTGCTGTGAAGAATAGAACCTGTCTCTACATATCCTTTTGCTTCCACACGAGCATTTTCAATAAACTGTGCAATAATATTTCCTCCGGCTTTAATAACACCTTTGGACATACCGTTTACACCTCGTGCAATAGTTACATTACCGCTTGCTACGATTTCGGCGCCTTCAACAACACCTCGTACTTCAACATTGCCCCTCGCATTTATCTTAAAGTTCGAACATACATTACCGTTGACCTGTATGTTTCCTTCATAATCAATATCACCAGTAGAAATATCTACATTTTCTACTACCATTACATTACTTACAAAAACTTTTCCTTCTACAAGGTTTACATGACCATCTACCTGTGAATATAATTCACGTCTATCTTCTGAAAGGTCAATATTACGACCAAATTTTAAAATTTCCCTTTTAACACTTCTCGGTTTGATTGCATTTCCATACACGTCACGACCATCATCTCCGGGATCTTCCGGATGCAATCTTGCAAGACAATCTCCCACTTTCACATGGTTAATAATATTTAAGTGAAAAAAGTCAACACTTCCGTCTTCTTGCAATGTAGGACGTGCTTTTACATCTGTATTAAATAAATATTCTATGTAAGCATCCGTTCCATGTCTTGGCTCTTTTCCAGTGGCAAGAGTCAAATTTGTGCAATAACTTCTTTCTGCGATGAATTCATCAATGACTTCTTCTCGTACTCCGTAAGCAATACCTTTATACTTTAAATCACCTAAAATTTCATTTTTATCCATGTAACCACCGTCATTAGATGGCGGATAAAATCTTGCTATTGCCTGCATTTTGCTCTCACTTACATTTAAAACCATTTCCTCACGAATGGGAAAAGATCTTTGTCTGCATAATTCAATTACCATTATATCTTTAACGGATATAATCGCCTTATTTAATTCTGTAAGATTAAATGAAATCTTATGCTGAGTTAGATAATCTGCTACTTCTGTGACTACTAAAGGTGTCTCGCCTCGAACTAATTTGAGGCCGGTTCTTGACTCTTCATTAATTACCTGAAAATATGAGTATTTACTCTTAACTTTCAATCCTATTCCCTCCGTCATTACATAGTTACTTTTCACTTTCAATTCAGTAACATCTCACATATTATATCTGCTCCAGAATGCCCATATATTTACCCAATTTTGTCTTCATTTTCTGCAATGCTTTCGTATGAAGTTGGGAAACTCTTGATTCTGTTACTTCTAACACATGACTAATTTCTTTGAGAGTTAAATCTTCATAATAATATAATTCAATAACTCTTCTCTCTTTTTCTGTCAGCAGTTTTAAAGAATCCATAAGCATGACCTTTAATTCTTCCTGCATGGCAGCTTCCTCCGGCATAATAAAATGTCTGCTTCCGGTAGGTGTATTTGGCACCTCGCTTCCCTGTTCTAAAAACTCATTTAAGGAAACGATATTTGTTATTTTCATTTTCGATTGCCACTCAACATACTCATCATTAGTTATTCCTAATCCTAATGCGATTTCTTCGTCTGTAGCAACTCTTCCTTTTTCGCTTTCAATTTGACGCATAACTGCATCAATCTGTTTCTGTCTCTGTCGGATTGTCCTTGGAATCCAATCCATTTTTCGAATCTGGTCTAAAATAGCACCTCGAATACGTAATGATGCATATGTTTCAAATTTAACAGCCTTCGTATAATCAAATTTATCAATTGCATCAATTAATCCGAAAATACCATAGCTCACTAAATCTTCATACTCGACATTGTATCCCAGATACATACTCAATCTACCGGCAACCAATTTCACCAATGGAGCATATTCTAAAATAATTTTTTCCCTGATTGCGGAATTTTGATTGCTTGCCGCATACTCAATCCATAACTTATTTCTTCCTGCTTCATCCATTAACTGACAACCCCTTAATCAGGAACCCTACACTCGGTAGTCTATTATTCTCCTACCTTTTCTTCCTGAGTATTATCTTTCTCTAGTACAACTCCTTCTTCTTGCTCTTTTGCCTTTCGTTCTTCCTCATTCTTCTTATCAAATGAAACTATAACATTTACAAAAAACAAACCAATACAATAAAAAACAAGCAAAACAGACAGCAATA
>CAZSBV010000162.1:0-4876 GCA_964605105.1 uncultured Lachnospiraceae bacterium
GTCACAGATAAAAATACCAAACTTGTCTAATAATTCCCCACGCATACAATATCCGCAATTACTATCTTTCATAATTAAAAACCCTCCTAAATAGTTGTTTGCTTTGCTACTTTTAATATTACATCAAATGTTCAAATTTTACAATCTACATCTGATGCCTTACTACCTCATATTCATCATTATTTCTGTAGTAAGGACAATTTTTCCAAGTATCAGTTAAGAACTTATACATTTCGTCCTCATCCAGATCCATGCTACAGTTATAGCATTCATAATCTTCATCATATTCATAATATAAACAGGTATCACAAACACTCATATTATTTTCTCTTCCTCTAATTTCCAAATATTTATATAACTAATCATTCATACTTTACTATGATAAATGTTATCCATCAAACTACATCTTCTTCACTTCTGCAATTACAGAGGTAGTTCCAAGTATCACTATCGGTCTATCTTTTTTTGCTGCCAAATCTATCGCCTCAGAAACAGACTCCGTCCAATCAGCACGAATTTCTTCTTCTTTTAATCTCTCCTGCTGCCACCGTGTGAACACATAATGAGGATTCTGAGATTTGGTCAAAATAATGGTAGACGCTATTCTTTTCATAGCTTTTACCACACCCGGATAATCCTTATCATCCGGAATTCCCACAATCAATGTTATATCACTAATATCCAGATAATTCAAAACCTTTATCACATTCTCACAACTGGCTCCATTGATGCAGGCATCCAACAAAACAAATGGATTTTTGCTGATAACTTCCATCCTTCCCGGCCAATCCAGCTTTGACAAATTTTCCTTTACCTTCGACAAATTCAGATTTCCTAAATTATCTTTTTCCTTCGATAAATTCAAATCTTCTAAATTATCTTTTACCTTCGGTAAATTCAGATTTTCAAAAACATCCTTACATAAAGCAAAAGCCAAAACACAGTTCTTTGCCTGATGTTCTCCAAGTAATGGAATCGTTATATCCGAATAAACATCTTCTCCAATAAGAACATCAAAAATCATTCCTTCTCTGGTATAACGAACATTCTCTGCCCAAAAATCCCGTCCATATACTTTTACAGAAACACCTAATTTATCTGCTCTATCCTGAATAATTTTTAGTACGCTTGAAGTTTGCTCAGCCACATAGACGCACTTTTGCTCTCCCGTAATCACATAAGATTTATTTTCGGCAATTTCCTCTATCGTCTCTCCCAATTCTCTGGTATGTTCCAAAAAAATACTGTTTATGACAGCATAATCGTGTTTAATGTTATTTACATCATCATATTTTGCACCCTTGCCACATTCAAACACATTAAACTGCGTTTCTTGACTTTCAAAATAATTCAGTGCCATGTAAGCTTGAATTCCCATAGGACTGATACATACCTCTTTTGGTATAGATACATCTATAGTTTCAATTTCATCCTGAATCAACGTCATTTGTTCTGCAAAATCTTCATCTGAGATTTTTCCACCATTTACTCGAAATCTTTCGCAGAAATCCACAATATGAGGACTTGTCATCAATCCAATCTTATATTCTGTCTGCAAAATCTGAGAAATCATATTTGCTACAGAACCTTTTCCCTTACTTCCTGTTACAACTACACAAGGAGTTTTTGATTTCTCACGAATCAGGTCAAAGGTTAAGTCATTTCTTCTTTTCTCAGAATCTTTAGAATTATAATTTTGATATTTCTGGGCTTTTAAATAAGATTTGTATACAAAATCTTCTGCTTGCTTTCTATTCATGAAATGAAGTCCCCTTGTATCGTCTCCACAATCTTCCTTGCTACATTCACACCGGTAGCCTTTTCAATTCCTTCAATTCCAGGCATAACATTGATTTCACAAAAATATGGCTTGTCCTCTCCAAACAGCAAATCGATTCCCAAAAAATCCAATCCCGTCTGTTCATAAATATCCTTTGCTATCTGTCGGATTGCCGTTGTAATTTCAAAAGGCTCTACACTGGCTCCCAAAGCTACGTTAGCTCTGAAATCCCCCTGAGATTTTCTCTGCATACAGGCAACCACTTCCCCACGAATACTGTAAAATCTCATATCTCTTCCAAAGCTTGTAGTAACAAATTCTTCAAATAACCATTCTTTTTCCATGCCATACTTTTTACAGAGCTCTTTCAAATCCTCTTCCTTCTCAATCAGAGAAATTTGCTCGCCCATGGAACTTTCCAATCCTTTAGCCACAAAAGGTGTTCCAAGTATCTTTGCAATTTCTTCAAACTTAAGCATCGCAGTTCCCAACAAATATTTTGGTACAATAAACTCCTTGGAACGAAGTCGTTTTACCTGTTCATATTTATTTATATAAATATTATAAACATCCAAAGAATTATAGCTTTTTACGACTAGAGAATTTATTTCATCCTTTTCTTTTCCCCATTTATAACGGTTAATGACAAAATCTCTTTTTTCCAATTTAACTCCGTTATTTATGATTTCATTTTCCAGAATTATGGAATCATGAATTCCTATAATTTTTAAATCTATCCCCAAGTTCGCTGCTTCTTCTACAAGCCTGTTACAGGTATAGGCGTTTGTCATTTTATTATATTTTTCGATTATGTATCCGCTGATTGGCATTGTTTTTATCCTTTTACTACTGCATTTTAATTTACTCAAATATCTTAAATTATATTTTCCGTTTTGCACCTTTAAATATATAATAATGCAAGTTTTGCACTTTTGCCAATTTAAAGGTGAAAATTTACATTATTTTATTTTCAATAAACTCTCTTTTAATCTTTCAATTTCACTAGACTTCTCTCCTTTTTTTCAGTAAAATAAGTATAAGTGTAACTACTTTTAGAAACACCATAAGGGGAATTACAAATACAAACTAAGGGGAATATGTCGCGAAATTTATTTTACGTTTTTCGCACAGACAAAGAGGGGAATTTAGCATGAAATCATTTGAGATTAAGACAAAAATCCATTTTGGCGATAATGCTCTTGAACGCCTGGCACAGATGCCGTACAAACGTGTATTAGTTATTACTGACCCTTTCATTGCAAAGGGACCTATGATTAATTTAATTACAGATCCTTTAAAAAAATCCGGAAAAGCTTTTGAAGTTTTTCATGATGTAGTTCCGGATGCACCAATCGATAAAATTATTATTGGTGTAAAGAAAATGTTGGAATACATGCCGGAGGCTATCGTAGCCGTAGGCGGTGGTTCTGCCATTGACTCTTCCAAATCCATTCGTGAATTTGCTTTGGGTATCAATCATTATGCAGATGTAGCTTTAATTGCAGTACCTACTACCAGCGGAACCGGTTCTGAGGTTACTTCCTTTGCCGTAGTAAATGATACTGTTGCACATATTAAACATCCGTTGGTATCTCCTTCTTTAACAGCAGAAGAAGCCATTTTAGATGCAGAACTGGTACGAAGTGTTCCACCTGCAATTACAGCAGATACCGGTATGGACGTATTAACACATGCTATTGAAGCTTATGTTAGTACCGATCACAATGAATTTTCCACAGCTTTGGCCGAAAAATCCATTGAAATTGTTGGTGTATTTTTACTCCGAGCTTATTTAAATGGTGATGATACTCATGCAAGACAGAAAATGCATGTTGCTTCCTGCCTGGCAGGACTTGCATTTAACTCTGCTTCTTTAGGTCTTACCCATGGTATGGCTCATCAGTTGGGTGCACAGTTCCACATTCCACATGGCCGTGCTAATGCGATGCTGCTACCACATATTATTGAATACAACGCAGATATACATAAAGACAGTAAGAGCCAGTCCGAATATCATCCATCTGTTAAAAGATATTCCACCATTGCTCATATCCTTGGATTAAGTAGTTTTAATAAAGTTATGAGTGTTCGTTCCTTAATTCAGTGGATTCAGTTCATGAATCAGGATATGAAGATTCCGGCAAGAATTTCTGAAATCGGTAATATTACTGTAAATGATTATATGAGTAAAGTAGAAGCCATGGCAGATGCTGCTTTAGCAGATGCTTGTACTGCTACTAATCCAAGAGTACCGGATAAAGAAGCGATTATGCAGATTTATCGTAATCTTTGGTAAAATTTTAGGGGCTGTTGCAAAAGTAGTTGAATAACTGCTTTTGCAACAGCCCGATTAAGTTACATATATAACAGGCTCTTTATGTTAAACAATCGAAATACCTGCTCAACTGTCGCAATCATATTTTCTTTTGCGTTTACAGAATCCATTGCTTCCTGTAATGTCTGTACTCTTCTTAATATTGGGAAAAATGCATCTATTCCATGCTCATTACAAATAGTTGCATCTTCTGTTACAGATCCGGAAAAAGCAATCACAGTTTTTCCATATTTTTTTGCTATTTTTGCTACTCCAATTGGGGCTTTTCCAAACACTGTCTGACCATCTAATCGTCCTTCCCCGGTCACAACAATATCTGCATCCTTTATGTAATCTTCCAGTTTTGTTTCTTCCAGAATAATTTTAATACCGGATTCCAATACTGCATTGGTAAAACTTAAGAATGCAAAACCTAAGCCTCCTGCTGCCCCCGTCCCGGGATATTTTGCATCTATATTTTCATATTTTCCACAAGTCAGTTTTGCATAATGAGCCAGCCACTTATCCATCTGAAGAATTAAGTCGGAATCTGCACCTTTCTGTGGTCCAAAAACAGCACTGCATCCTAATTCTCCGCACAAAGGATTTGTTACGTCACATGCTACCCTGAAAGTACATTCCTTTAATTCAGGAATTACATTATCATCTGTAATTATCTCAATATCTTTTAATCCTTTTGCACCAAATGAAACTTGTTTTCCGTCCTTATCAAGCATTCCATACCCCAATGCCTGAAGCATGCCGATTCCTCCATCATTTGT
>CAZSBV010000163.1:0-4833 GCA_964605105.1 uncultured Lachnospiraceae bacterium
AACACTAGCCTTCCAAGCTAGATACGTGGGTTCGATTCCCATCACCCGCTTTTGCAAAGAATTTTAAAATTACTATTGACAAAGTAGAAAATGTCTGGTATATTGAATGAGTTCGATGCGAACAAACTTAATTAATATGCACGAGTGGCTCAGTGGTGGAGCATCGCCTTGCCAAGGCGAGGGCCGCGGGTTCGAATCCCGTCTCGTGCTTGTCTAAATGCCGTAAATCAAATGATTTGCGGTGTTTTTTTGTGTCTAAAATGCGTCTAAAAACCTCTTTTTTGTGGTTATTTCGAGCTCAATCCCAGACTCGAAGATTCGGAATCGTCTATGCTTCGTTTCGATGTGAATTTACTATTCAGTTTATAATTATTAGTGGTATACTTATAGAAATACGAGGAAAAGAAAATGACAATAAGTTTAAAACAAGGTAAAAAATGTAAAAAAACAAAAACGGCAGTTAATCTTACAGAAGGACCTATTATCAAAAATATTTTACTGTTTGCGATTCCTTTATTTATGGGTCAGCTTTTGCAACAGTTTTATAATATGGCGGATGCCTGGGTGATTGGAAATTTTGCAGATAACGATGCGTTTGCAGCGGTCAGCTCTGCGGGAAGCATGACTTTCTTAATTGTTGGACTTTTCAACGGAATTGCCATTGGTGGTGGTGTTATAATTTCGAAATATTATGGAGCAGGGGAAGAGGAAAATGTGGTAAAAGCCATTCATACAAACTTCCTATTTGGCATTCTTGCATCAATTTTATCTACGGTGGTCGGTCTGGTACTTATGCCTCATATTCTTGTTTGGATGAAGACACCGGAAAGTGTTATGCCGAATTCTTTAAGTTATTTCACTATTTATTTTGCAGGTGTGTCTACAGTTATTATGTATAACATCTGTATGTCCATTATGAGGTCTTTGGGAGATAGCATTCATCCCTTGTATTATCTAATTCTCTCTTCCGTAGTAAACGTGGTATTGGATTTGCTATTTGTTGCAGTTTTCCAGTGGGGCGTAGCAGGAGCAGCCATTGCAACAGTAATTGCTCAAGGATTAAGTGTAATACTTTGTTTGATCCGAATGTGTAGAATTCAGGATTATACCAGATTGGATTTCAAAAAAATCCATTTTTATAAAGATATTATGATAGAGGTAATTAAGCAGGGACTTCCAACAGGGATTCAAAATGCAGTTATCAGTATTGGAAATCTTACTGTACAGACGAATATCAATTCCTTTGGTTCTTATGCTATGGCAGGAGTTGGTGCTTATTCCAAGATCGAGGGATTTGTCTTTTTACCGATTATGAGTATGTCCATGTCTTTGCCTACCTTTGTAAGTCAGAATTTAGGCGCGAAAAAAATTGACAGGGCAAAAAAAGGATCTGTTTTTGGAATATTATTCGGGATGATTACGGCGGAAATATTGGGCGTTATTATTTATTTTACAGCACCTGCTTTTTTAAAGATATTTGTAGATACAGCAGAATCGGTAGAGTATGGAACGATTCATGCCAAAGTAACTGCACTATTTTTCTTCTTGCTGGCACTTAGCCATTGTGCCGCAGGGGTACTTCGTGGATGTGGTAAGGCATTTATACCTATGGCAACTATGTTAGCATTTTGGTGTGGTGTACGTGTGGTCTATGTAACATCTATTTTAAAAATTATTCCGGAATTTCAGATGATTTCCTGGGCATATCCATTGACGTGGTCTTTAAGTTCTATTGTATTTGTAGTGATATTACTCAGGATGGATTGGACAAAGGCTTTTAGCAACGACAAAATGTGATAGGAAACATTAAGTTAAAGATATTTATACAAAGGATAGTAATCATTGGCCAGAGAAATATATATCGGAGAGAAAATATGGAGAAAGCATACAAACTATCATTTGAAACTGTACAAAGTGAAGGATTGGCAGTAGCCAACTGCGGGTGTTCCAAAACAGAACCATTACATAGTTTTGGTCCGGCTTTAAAGCCTAATTATGTCATTCATTTTGTATTAAGCGGAAAAGGGGTTTTTTCTATAAATGGTAAAAAGTATGAGTTAGAAGCGGGCAATGGATTTTTGATTCCGCCGGGAGAACTGGCTTTTTATCAGGCAGATGAAAAGGAGCCATGGACTTATATCTGGGTAGGTTTTAGTGGAAGCAAGGCGCAGGAATATATCCATGGAATTGGATTATCCAGACATGTACCTGTGTTTCAATCTGAAGAACATGAGGCATTGTATGCTTGTGTGAAAGATATGATGGAGCATAATACTTATGGAGTGGCGAATGAATTAAGAAGAGTGGGGCAACTTCATGTGTTTTTGTCTATGATTGCAAAGGAAAATCCGTTAGAAGAGGAAGTGGGAAAAGGAAATCAGTATGTGAAGCGTGCTATTGATTACATTCAAAGCAATTACCATATTCCTATTAAAGTAACGGATGTGGCGGATTATGTCTGTATTAACAGAAGTTATTTGTATAGTTTATTTCAGGAAGTATTAGAGATGTCACCGCAGCAGTTCCTTAGCAGATATCGAATTACCAAAGCGGCAGAACTTTTACTTACCAGTTCTTTGTCAATTGAAAGTATTGCTCTTTCTACCGGTTACAACGATCCTTTTGTTTTTACGAAAGCATTTAAACAGTTAAAGGGAATGTCTCCAACGGTATACCGTAAGGAGAAAAAGAAAGAAGAAAGCAAGAAAAATAAGGAATATTTGAGTCAGATAGAGAATTTTTTGAATCAGGGTGAGCAAAAATAAATTTAACAAAATGACAAATTTATATAACATAATCTTCTTTTAGTGTTATACTTTTTTTAATAAACTATTATTAGAAAACGAAAGATAAAGACAACAGTTATGGCAGATGATAAGAAAGAGATCCAAAAGAAAAAAGACGATTATATGAAGAGCATGCTTTTAGATAAGTTTGCAGAAGTTTTTGGAAGTTGTGAAGGCGCAAAAGTGTATTTTGCCCCGGGACGCGTAAATCTGATCGGAGAACACACAGATTATAATGGTGGTCATGTGTTTCCGGCGGCTTTAACGTTGGGAACTTATGGAGTTGCCAGAAAACGAAAAGACAGGAAATTGAGATTTTACACCATGAATTATAATAGAGTGGATATTGTAGAATCTTCGTTAGATGATTTAGTACCTTTGAAAAAATCGGGGTGGACCAGTTATCCCAAAGGAGTCATGTGGGCTTTTCGTGAGCGTGGCATGAAAATGGATTGTGGAATGGAACTGTTATTGAAAGGTACGATTCCCGGAAGTTCCGGTCTGTCTTCTTCGGCTTCTGTAGAAGTCTTAACAGGTTTTATTTTAAGAGATTTATATGGATTTAAGGTTACCAATCAGGAGCTGGCTTTGATTGGTCAGTATTCAGAAAACAATTATAACGGTGTCAACTGTGGAATTATGGATCAGTTTTCGATAGCCATGGGAAAGAAAAAGCATGCTATTTTTCTGGACACGGCAACGTTGAATTTTACCTATGCTCCTGTGAAACTAAAGGGTGCAAGAATTGTAATTGCATGTAGTAATAAAAGGCGTGGATTGGGAGATTCCAAGTATAACGAAAGACGAAAGGAATGCGAAGCTGCTTTAGCAGAACTACAAAGTGTCATTGCCATAAATAGTTTAGGTGATTTGAGTGAAGAGCAGTTTGAAAAATACAAAGGTGCTATTACTGATGAAACGAGACTTCGAAGAGCCAGACATGCTGTATATGAAAATCAAAGAACCATAAAAGCTGTGGAGGCTTTACAGAAGAATGACATTGAGTCTTTTGGTAAACTTATGAATGAATCCCACGTTTCCTTAAGGGACGATTATGAAGTGACCGGAATAGAATTAGATACTCTGGTAGAAGAGGCTTGGAAGGTAGATGGAGTCATCGGTTCCCGTATGACCGGCGCAGGGTTTGGCGGATGTACAGTCAGCATTGTAAAAAAAGATGCGATAAAGAAGTTTATTAAAAAAGTAGGGAAAGCGTATAGAAAGAAAATAGGATATCAAGCGGACTTTTATGTAGTTAAGCTGGGAAATGGTCCCAAAGTCATATATTAGTGATTTGAAAGAATAAAAGTAAAGGTGCTAAATGTGAGGGATAGGGATGATAAACATAAAGATGTGTTTTAATAAAAGAAAGGGATGAGTGATACATATGATTTGTAAAAACATTAAACAGTTAGTGAACTATGGATTGAAGAATGGCCTCTTGGAAAAAGAAGACATTATCTTTACAACAAACCAATTATTAGAATTATTTCAGTTAGATGAAATGGAAGAAGTAGAAGCTTGGGATGCAGAATTAGAAGATATTTTAAAAGAAATGTTAGATTATGCAGCAGCAAATGGATTGATGGAAGACGATATTACCCATAGGGATTTATTTGATACAAAAATTATGAGTAAGCTGCTTCCAAGACCAAGTGAAGTCATCCGTACTTTCTGGAAATTATACAAAGAAGAATCTCCCAAAGCGGCTACAGATTATTACTATAAATTTAGTCAGGACACGGATTATATTAGAAGATACCGTGTGTGTAAAGATCAGAAATGGACCACAGCTACAGAATATGGCGATATTGATATTACCATCAATTTATCCAAACCGGAGAAAGATCCAAAAGCCATTGCAGCAGCAAAACTTGCAAAACAGAGCGGTTATCCGAAATGCCTTCTCTGCGTAGAGAATGAAGGTTACGCAGGAAGAGTAAATCATCCTGCAAGACAGAACCATAGAATTATTCCAATTGAAATTAATAATAGCAAATGGGGATTCCAGTATTCTCCATATGTATATTATAATGAACACTGTATC
>CAZSBV010000164.1:0-4790 GCA_964605105.1 uncultured Lachnospiraceae bacterium
ATTAGAATTGAGATGGGGAAATTTTTGTATTATCGGAATTGAATGAAATAAAATAGAATGATAAAAAAGTTTGTGCAAAATTAACATACAAATGTATTATATAAATCTGTAATGGATTTTACTTTGGAGCAGGCATTGGATGTTTTAATGATTCCGGAAGAGGAAAGAAAGTTGTATAATTTGAGTTAAAGGAAATAGGAAAAATTTAGTCAGATAGAAATGAGGAAAAACAAAATGAACTTTAGTACCAAACAATTAAGATGGACCAGAGAACCGGAAAGTTATGTGATGACAGAGGACAAGATTGAAATTGTTACAAAGCCACATACAGATTTATGGCAGAGAACTTACTATCATTTTCGAAATGACAATGCGCCTGTGTTACAAATGACAACTGAAGAAAAATATTTTTCTTTTGTGGTAAAAACAGAATTTGAAAGCAAGCACAGATTCGACCAATGCGGTATTGTTATGTATTTGGACAGCGATAACTGGATTAAAGGCTCCATTGAATTTGAAAATGATAAGTTTCAGCATTTAGGAAGTGTTGTCACAAACAATGGTTATTCCGATTGGGCAACTACTGAAATTGATGCATCTATTAAATCTATGTGGTACAGATTCAGTCGAAGAGAAGATGATTATTGTATTGAATGTTCCAAAGATGGAATTAATTTCAGTCAAATGCGTGTCTGCCAT
Organism: uncultured Lachnospiraceae bacterium; assembly: GCA_964605105.1. GTDB lineage: Bacteria > Bacillota > Clostridia > Lachnospirales > Lachnospiraceae > SFDP01. The sequence continues at coordinate 700 of CAZSBV010000164.1, forward strand.
ATGTGGAATGGAGGCGGGAAAATCCAGTTTGGTATTTATGCATGCAGCCCGGAAGATTCTTCATTCAAAGCTACTTTTACAAATATGGAAATGACTGAATGTAAATGGATGGCACATGACGGGCAGCAGCCGGATGAAGAGTAGAATCAGAATGTTGGAAAAAAAGTTAATATAATGAAATGTCCAATAGCTAAAAAGTTAAGCCACTCAAATCATACCTTTGTCAAGTAAACGAAAGAGTAATAAGAAAATGAGTGGCTTATATTATCTAAAAAATCATAAATCCAATAATACGGAAAAACAAAAAGCTTGTAAAACTTTCTAAAAATGCAACCTCTTCCTTACTGCTGCTCTAAGTCTCTTCATGGATAAAATTGCAATCAAAGCGACTGAAATAACCGCACATACAGAGAAAACAATAGCGGACCAGAATACCTGGACTTCCTGTCTGAGAAATTTATCTACATAACATTCAATAGCAATAGAAAGAAATGCTATATCGATAAAGAAATATAGTACGGTTGCAATGAGCGATTTGGCAACAAATTTATAACAGATTCCGGAAAGAGCGACCAGAGCCATAAGCACTAAAGTAATTGGCAGTGCAATTTCAAAGAACCATCTGTCATTTTCCGTCATTAAGGTAATGGCAAGTTCGTAGAAAATAACACTTATGGCGCTGACCGATAAATTCAGCGTTAATGGTATTTGTGGAAGGAACATTCTTGGGCAGAAGAAAAGCCACATAATGATGCAAGCGCCAATTACAGGAATAGACCAGTAATTATGGTTGAATACAAAAAGGTTCAGGACTCCGCAAGCAATGGCAGTGGAACTGAATACCAGAGTGAGCCATAATCCAATATCATATTTTTTCATAGGTTCTACCTCGCCTTTTACCGTGGCAAAAGGACCGGAGCCATTAGAGAGTTCAGAAACATTCAATTCGTTTGGGTTGATAACAGGTGTATGGCAGAGAGGACACGTCTTTAAAGACTGTTCCAGCTTTACACCACATTGAACACAATAGGACATAAATTGTTCTCCTTCGTTAGCTTAAATTAAAATTTAAGATTATAATTCAAATCAAAATTTATAGCGATCTAAAATATTGTATAAAATCATCGATTACTTTCGATTGTTACATGAATGCCATCTTCCACAAGTTTTGTGAAGAAGTACCGTTCTACATCAGTTTCCTTAATACAGCTTGCAAAGTTAATGGTTAAAATATCTTGGAAACTTATAATGGCACAGTTGGTTCTTGGAGAAAAAGGAATTCCCATATAAATATCAAAACGTTCAATGAAAGGAATCATTTCTTCCGGAACCTTCATAGCCCCCATGTTGGTGAGTCCGGCAGAAGAATTCAAATCCTGTACTTTTTTATAAAAGGTTCTGACAACAATATCTTTGAGGAACAATGGTACAACACGAATGAAAGGATTCTGTTGTGTTGCAGCATTGGTCGTTATATCTCCACGTAAAAACTTATCATTAATATAATAGCGCATATAATGATGAACCTGTTTTATGATTTCCTCAAAGGTGTAATCCCCTAATCTGGGGTCGATGGAAGGATAAATCATGGTAATAAAATTACGCAAAGTTTTGGATGGAAAGAAACGACGCAGGTTTACCGGCATAGCTATTTTTACCGGAAGTTCTTTGTAAGGTTTGTCGTCCTGCTGTTTTTTTAAAAGTGCATATAGTAATACTGCATTCAAATATTCCGTAACCGTACATTTATAGTTTGCAGCCACTGCCATGACATCTTTTACACTCATGATTCCATCGATAACCTGAAATGTAAAAAAAGGTTCCTTGGTTCCACGGATTCGGTAAGTTTTTTCCATAGGACGCGGAGGTCGGTATTTGGCGTTAGAATAACGCATATAAGCATCTTCCAATTCTTCAGGATGTGGTTCCTTGTTGATATCAAGTACCATGTATTTGTTGGGGATTTCATGTCCCAGCAAACGAAGATAAACCGCAGTTAATGTATGCAAAAGTGTCATACCGCCTGTTCCATCACCTAAGCTGTGATGAGCTTCCAGAGCAATCCGGCAGCCGTGATAATAAATTCGGATCAACCAGCGTCCTTTGCTTTTAAAAGACATGGGCATACAAAAATTTCGAACATCTTCCTGAACAAAAGGGCCGGGACGATGATTTGGTTCTAAGAAACGCCAGAAAAGCCCTTTTCGCATAGCTACTTTATAAGTAGGAAAACGTGGCAGGGTCATTTCCACTGCCTGCTGCAAAATATCCGGTTTGATTTCTTCTTTTAATAAGACAGAGAGTCTGTATACGGAAGAAAAGTCTTTTCTCTGCAAAGTAGGATATACAATGGCAGACAAATCTAAGGGATACCAGGTCTCGTTTCCGACCTGTTTAAAAGTGTTTTCTATATTAACATTTATATTTTTTTCAGATTTACTGTTTGTTGTACTCATAGATTCCCCATGTTAGTATTCTTTAATGGTAAATTTGCTATATTACAAAAATTATAGTAATTCATGTTTTTACAACATTTAAAAATAGTTTCAGTAATATTAAAAAGAAGAAATATACTGTGTACCAAGTATATAGTATTATGTACACTTTGGCACGCATAATTCCTTTTAGTATTATAACATACTTTACTGGATTTTTTAACTGTGATAAAATAGATGCCGAGAAAATGAGACGTAGGAAACAGAAATAAAAAACAGAATGGAGACAAGTTAAAATGAATTATATTTTTCAACTTGCAATTATATTTGGAATCAGTTTTATAGGAGAATTGCTAAATGCTTTGTTGCCGCTTCCGGTACCAGCAAGCGTATATGGGCTTGTGATTTTGTTCCTATTACTATGTACAAAAATCGTGAAATTGGAGCAGGTAGAAACTGTATCAGAATATTTAATGGCAATCATGCCGTTATTTTTCATTGAACCAACCGTAGGGATCATGAATTCCTATGGATTGGTAAAAGGAAACATTCTGGCATTATTCGTTGCTTGTTTTTTATCTTTTGTGGCTGTTATTGCAGTTACAGGTTTGGTTTCTCAAACAATTATTCGCATAAAGCGTAAAAAGGAGGAGAAATAGCATGAATATAAATGAAATGTTAAGCGAATCTCTTTTCTTCGGAATGATTCTTAGCCTTCTTGCATATAAAATCGGATTTGAAATTCAGAAAAAATATAAAAAAGTATTTTTGAATCCACTGTTAATTGCCATAGTATTAGTAATTGTATTTTTGATGATTACCGGTATTTCTTATGAAACATACCAATATGGTGCAAAATATTTGAGCTACTTTTTGACACCGGTAACGGTCTGTCTGGCAGTGCCTCTGTATAAACAGATGGAGACTTTAAAGAAAAATATGGCGGCCATTTTAATCAGTATTGCTATTGGTTGTGTTGTTCACGCAGGAGTATTGATTGCCGTGACTTATATTTGTAAAATGGATCAGCAGTTATTATTGTCTGTGATGTCCAAAAGTGTGACTACAGCCATTGCTTTAGGTGTGACCAACGAGATTGGAGGAATTCAGGGAATTACCGTAATCGGAGTTATGATAGCAGGTATTTCCGGCGCTGTGGTAGGACCAAGTTTATTAAAATTATTTCATATTACAGAACCGGTGGCGCAGGGACTGGCTATGGGAAGTGCATCCCATGCAGTGGGGACTTCAAAAGCGATTGAATTGGGAGAGATTCAAGCAGCTATGAGTTCATTGGCAATTGTAGTGACCGGAATTTTGACGGTAGTGATTGTGCCATGGGTGGTAAGTTTATTGTAAAATAATCTTGAAATTTGAATAAAAGAAGGTGAGCCAATTGTAAAAATCAGGAAGAAATTTGCAATTGGCTTAAAATTTTTTGAAAAAAATTAAAGGAAATCAAGAGATTGTGCAGAATATGTAAAATAGAGTGTAGTTTTTATTTTTTCAAAATCTTAAAAGGGGATTGAGAAGGAACTGAATAATTGGGTTTGGCTTTTGAGCGGAAATGAGAGGCGCGTATGACAATTCGGGAAAGTCTGGAACAGTATGAAAAGGAGTATTTAAGTCCTTATGCTACGTTAAGTAAGAATTCCA
>CAZSBV010000165.1:0-4761 GCA_964605105.1 uncultured Lachnospiraceae bacterium
CTGTAAAATTCGTAAAAGAAATATAAAGCTGTGTATTTTTCATATCCATATACACACGAATCAGTCTCTGTTCTTCCGGAAGCTTCATACTAGCTTCCATAGCATTATCAAACAGATTGCCTATGATACAACACAAATCAATTTCAGAAATTTTCAATTTTACAGGTATGTTGGCATCTGCAATCACCTGAATTCCTCTGGATTTCGCTAATGAAATTTTAGAATTTAAAATAGCATCTGTCATTGGATTTCCCGTTTTAATTACAGTATCCACAGTAGTTAAATCTTCGTCCAATAAATCAAGATAATTTCTGATAGCATCCCAATCCTCAGTTGCTGCATATGCTTTCATGGTTTGAATATGATTCCGATAATCATGCCGCCAACCACGAATCTGTTTATACATATTATCAACTTCTCGATAATGTGTTTCTATTAATTCTTTCTGATAAGAAGCAATTCGTTTATCTATTTTCTTTGTAAAAAATTTCATTTATATTATAAACCCTTTTCTCTTTTGCATTATTGTAATAGAATGAAGTTTTTTTATTTCCACTACACCTTCTATTTCAAATTTATAATAGCCCGGTTCACCTTATCATAAGCTCCTCTGGGAAGTATGATTTCTGTTCCATCATTCAAAATAATTTCTTTCTTAGTCACTCGACTAATACAATTCAAATTAACGATTTCCGAACGACTTACACGAAAGAATCGTTCATCCAGCTCTTTTTCCAAATCACTAAGTGTCATTTTTATTGTATTATCCGAAAGAGCATGAATTGTGACATAATTCCCGGACACATCAGCATAACGAATCTGATATATTGGTATACGAACCATTTCACAACCAACTTCTATATTTAAAACCTTTTCATTTTTGGCTCTTTTCTCTATTGCACGATTAAGCACAGTAAATAATTTGTCTTCTTTTACCGGCTTTATCAAATAATGAAGCGCTTCTACCTCATACCCTTCACAAATATAATCTGAATATCCGGTAACAAACACTATTTGTATGCTGTCATTTGTCTGACGTAACCTTTTTGCCATTGTTACACCATCCATCCCATCCATTTCAATATCCAATAGTAAAATATCATAATCTTTCTTTTCTTCATAATGAAACATAAAATTTTCCGCTGAAGAAAATTCTGAAATATATATCATAATCCCAGATTCTTTAGCCCATTTTTTAACGAAATTAGAAATATATTCTCTATCTTCTGATGAATCATCGCATATTGCTATTTCGTACTTCATTTTTCACTAACCTCATATACCTTACTTATTTCACATTTTTACTAAGAATCCAAACTAATACTAAAAATGACAATTTCATAATTCCAAAAGCAATATATTTATAACATGAATTTACTCTTTTTTCTACTTCTTTTACAAACTAAGTCTGTTGTCATTTACATCATATTTAATAAAATTATTTCGTCTTATATTCAAAAATTTTGCTTATTACTTTTTCATTCTATATAAACTATGATATAATTTATTCGTTAACTACTCAGAAAGGAAGTCTTATGATGACACAAGTTATGGATGATAAAACCCCCCATTTTTATTTTAAACGTAATAGTTATTATATAAAGGCAGCTTGCTTCTTTATTTCGCTTTGTCTATTGATTGCCTGCCCTATAGCAGCTTTTTACATCAATTGTTGGGACAGACTACTTATTGATTTATATCAAATACTAACTTTACCATCTCCATTAGTCACTGATTATTTTAATCTCGGTAATCTGGCTGCCACATTCCTGAATGCCGGATTATGCGGTATGGCTTGTACTTTAATAATGATTATCAATAAAACTAATTGTGCGCCAAGCTTTTTAGCAGGATTTTTTCTTGTAATTGCTCATTGCTTTTACGGATTAAACTTCTTAAATATGTGGCCTCCAATGTTAGGAATTTATTTATTCTGTAAAGTAATGAAAATTCATTTTAACCAAAATCTGGATATGGCGATGTTTTCAACAGCTTTTGGTCCGTTTATCAGTGAAATGCTATTCCGCTATCATGTAAATGAGGAATATATCGTTTGGAAAACCCAGATTAGCTTTTTAGGTGTATTTTACGCTATTGTTTTTAGTATTTTTCTTGGTTTTGCCATTCCGGCAATGTTACCGGGAGCTTTACGATTACATAAAGGATTCAATCTTTTTAATGGTGGATTAGCTTTTGGATTACTCGGTTTATTCATTTATTCTTATATGTATAAAACCTTTGGAGTAAGTGCTCCGGAACCTTTTAAGACTATAAATGTAACATACGATATACACGGAGATTCCTATGGTTTCTTTATTATCTCATTTTTCCTAATTATTTTTCTCTCCTTTTTAATTATGGGATGGTATATGAATGGAAAAACATTCAAAGGATATAGTAGATTGATGGAATCCACAGGACATCGTGTTAATTTCTTTGATAATTATGGACCCGCTCTTGTATATATCAATATCGGTGTCTATGGATTAATGATGTTAGCATATTTCACTCTGGTAATCACTTTGACTGACGGTGCAGGCTTTACCGGACCAACTACCGGAATTATTCTGGCATCTATTACCTTTAGTTCTCAGGGACAACATCCAAAGAATGTATGGCCGGTACTGCTTGGATATGTAGTTCTATTCGGGTTTGTATCTATAAGCAAACTTGCATTTGGACTTGAACTTCCATGGACTTTATCAACTCAGACTTATATGAACGGAGCTGCTTTTGCTACCGGTTTATGTCCGATTGTTGGATGTTATGGTAAAAGATATGGTGTTATTGCAGGCATGATGTGCGCTGCAATGTGTGCTTCTACTAGTGCAATTCATGGTGGCTTTATGTTATATAACGGTGGCTTTACTACCGGAATTACAGCTTTAATTCTGATTCCTTGCTTAGAATATTATTACCATAAAGAATTAAGAACTAAAATGTAATTTTAACTTCCTTAACTAAGGTACAAAAAATCATAATAAAAGAGCAAATTTCCCTGAGATAATAATAAATCTCAGGGAAAACTTATATACTCCATTGCATATGGCTTTTAAATATATATTTCTCTTTCTATTTAAATTCAGCAGAATAATAGGGAACAATTAAGTAACTACCTGCAGAAACCTCTTCGTTATATAATCCATTAATCTGCATTACTTCTGAAACATAATGTTCGTAATCATCGTATTTATCTTCACAAAAATATGTTCCTGCAATATCCCATAAACTCTCACCATACTGAACTTCAATACTAGTATAATATTTATATAAAATAACTTCTTCTTTGTCCTGCGCTTTGGAACCAATCGCAAAACCACCAATAGAAAGAGTCAATATAAGAACAACAGTAAATATTGCCATCATCATATTTCTTCTTAACTGGCGCTGTCTTCTAATTTTATTGTTACGAATTCTTCTTTCGCTTGCTGTCATGTTAATCCCCTCATTTCCCGAACATTCATTCCGAACAGTTGTTCTATGTTTGTATTATATCGAACAGACATTCTATTGTCAACACTTTTGGCGAAAAAACCGAACAAATATTTGGAATATATGTTTGCTTTTTCTATATCTTTTTGATATACTTTATATATACTCAGATTGAAAGGGGTTTTTACATATGGCAACCGGCAAGATTAGTTCAAAGCAAAAAGAAATATTAGAATATATTAAGAGTGAAATATTAAGTAAAGGATATCCACCTGCAGTAAGAGAAATCTGCGAAGCAGTTAATTTGAAATCTACTTCTTCCGTTCACTCTCACTTAGAAACATTAGAGAAGAATGGTTTTATCAGACGTGACCCAACGAAACCAAGAGCCATTGAAATTTGTGATGACAACTTCCAGATGGTACGTACAGAAATGGCAAGCTTACCGGTAATCGGCACTGTAGCTGCCGGAACTCCTATTCTTGCAGAAGAGAATATCGATTCTTATTTCCCTGTACCTGCAGAAATTGTTCCAAATGGAGAACCATCTTTTGTTTTAAAAGTAAAAGGTGATTCTATGATTAATGTGGGGATTTTTAATGGAGATCAGATTTTTGTACAACAGTGTAATACTGCCAGAAATGGTGACGTTATAGTCGCTTTAATTGATGATTCAGCTACTGTTAAAACGTTTTATAAAGAAAAAGATCACATCCGTCTTCAACCGGAAAATGATGATATGGATCCTATTATTGTAGATGATTGTCAGATTCTTGGAAAGGTATTCGGAGTATTTCGCTACTATAAACATTAAATTATAAACTCAAATATAAATCCAGTCCTTCAAAATGGGCTGGATTTATATTTTACACATAAAGAGAAGAGCTTTCACATATAGTAAAAACTCTTCTCACAATTACATTTTCAATTCTAATTATAAATTAATCAATTTACCATCTTTCCAGATTCGCTCCAAATCATAGAAATTACGGCTCTCTCTATCAAAAATATGAACCACAATATCTACAAAATCCATCAAAATCCAATTAGCTCCATCATAACCTTCTACTTGTTTTAAATGAAACCCTGCTTTGTGCATTTTTTCTTCTACAGAATCTGCCATTGCCTGAATTTGACTTCGGTTAGAACCACTGGCAAGAATGAAAAAGTCTGAAATAGGAGAAACTTCACTAATATCAATAATCTTGATATCTTCTCCTTTTTTATCCTCCAGACCTTCTACTGCATTTTTAATCATCTGCTCAATTACACTCATTCTTCACTCTGTTTCCTTTTATAAAATTCATAAGTCATTTGTGTCATTGGGTC
>CAZSBV010000166.1:0-1837 GCA_964605105.1 uncultured Lachnospiraceae bacterium
ATCCGCTTGCCGTATTACGTAATTCGGGCCAACGATTATTTTTTTACCAGTCACTTTCAGGCAGACTGTTCGCCTTTAGCAGAGCAAAATAAAATGCTCAGAAGAAAACTATAGCTCCATAATTTTCTGCTCAATACTTTATTCTCCCTTTTATATATCAAATCTCTAATAATTTCATCCGATGGTGTGAATCCTAATACAACCTCAAGATATCAACCCTCCAATCAGTAAATTGCACTGAATATCCAAGATTGAGAAATATATCTGCTTATTTAAGGAAGAAATTTATCTATTTGACCAACATCCTTTCTTACTTATTCTCTAAAATCTCATTCTCCGATTTACCGGACACTACTACTTATAGAAATCTGTCAACCAATCTACCTTAATAAGTATCATTAACATCCGCATTTTCGGTTTCTCCTATTTTCCAGTCCCACATTTTTCCTATCTGAAAATATATTACCGATTCATGTCGAAAAAACGCATAGTCAGAGAAAATAAAAAGAGCCAAGATATAACCATTACAGTCACATCTTGGCTCCTCTTAGCCGTTCCCGGATATCACTTTATCCGACCTTCTTTTTCTTTTTTTGTACTTCGTAAACTACGTAGTTTCCATCTTTGTCCTTTTTGACTTCCGCACTATTTCCCCTAGCAGAGATATCATTAATCTGTGCAATTACTTTTTCTTCTTTCTCACTCATCCCGCTACCTCCTACCAATCTAATTTCATAAAATCATCAATTACTCCCTTAACCGCAGATGATACGTTAATTGTTCTTCGATCCGCAGATACCATTTCGTACATTTTCCATATCAAATCTCTCATTTCGCCTTCAACAGAAAATGTACTGCATAACGGACTCACATTCCCTCTGTTATCAACAAGATAAAGTTCTATTTCTATATGTTCCTTTTCTTCTTGCCAAGGAATTCGTACTTCACGTACTTCACCATTATTATAATTTTCATTACCTAAATGTAATTGCATCATATATAGTTTTTGATTGCTGCTTAGCTCGCAGTGATAGCAGTTACCAAATTTGCGAACATCATCAATAGCCAAGAATCTTGATTGATAGATATTTTTAACAAAATCAATCAATCTTCCTGTCTCTGGATGTTCTACAACAGATGGTGCATTTATAAATAAAGGATGCGTAAATCCTTCGCCCTCTGTATTAGAGTTAAGATAAGCTCCACTCTCTATTTCCCAAACAACTTTCTGTTTCTCTGTTCCAATCATAAGTTTATCTATAAAATGAGCAAAGTATATTTCGTTTTCCCCTAATTCGGTGTAATTAGCCGATACCAAAAAATCCATACTTACTCCCAAAACATTTGCTATATGAAGAAGTAATTCAACACCAGGAGTTGCTGTATTTTCTTCTTTATTAAGTTTAGAGAGATATCCACTACTTACCCCAGCTTTTCTTTCTAAATCTCCAATTTTAATTTTCCTATCTCTTGCTATTGCATAAATGTTATCCATGCATCTCTTTTTATCAAACATAATCATACCTCCTAGCATTCTCCAACTATACAATATTCGCCTTTTGGACTTTTGTCAATATTATTTTATATTTATTTTGGACTATATTCCACTTTCTGCAACTTAACCACTTATTTATAGAACTCCTATCCATTTCAGGCCACTTAACTGATTATTAACGGAACTTTCATCCACTCTCATCCACATATGTGCTAATAAATAAAATGACCCAACAGAAAACAAGGCTATCCTTTAAGGATACCTAATTTTCTGTCAGGCCATGAAAAGGGATGTCACAAGGCCGTGACATATCTCTATTATATTATCTGTTTAACATCTTTT
>CAZSBV010000166.1:1937-3576 GCA_964605105.1 uncultured Lachnospiraceae bacterium
GGGATGTCACAAGGCCGTGACATATCTCTATTATATTATCTGTTTAACATCTTTTCCCATCAGGTAGCGAATCTGATAAAAACAATAAATCTGTTCGATTGTCAAGTATTCTTATCACCCGTTTAAAAGTGTTTAAAAGTTATTGCAAGCAACTAGTAACTTTTCAAACCGCCAAGAAGATTATTTCATCCTAATTATGCTCTACCGCTATACTTATAAACTATTTCTGATAATAGAATAAGCATGCGGCATAGAATTCACAATTATTTTATCAGAAATCGGAATTGCTCCATTAGGTATCATCCTGTCATCTGGATTCCACATTGCAGGATGCACATATACTTCCGTTTTTTTACCTCCACTTACGCCATAGATTTTATTATTTTCAAAAACAATATCAAATCCTGCTTCCTCTAAACTTGCCATCTCCTTAATACCTTTGATAAGAGTTACTTGCCTATCATAAGGAACTGGTTCTGTCTTTTTCTTATTTTTGCTCCAGTCAAGTAACTGCTTCGCCAAATGCCTATCAAGCAGGTTTTGCACTCTCTGATTCCAGTAATGTTTCAGACAATCATGGCAAGCTGTTGCACAATGACTTTTACATTCTAACACCTTATATGTTTCTTCCATTAAATCTGCGATACGCCCTGCAAGCATTGAACTATAACCAGCTCCACTCGATAAGCTATCAAACAGATAAATATCAACACACACTTTATCTGGCGCATAACGTAATCGATATCCACCTTTCAAATCATCGAATTCAACATCCAATAATTGACCAGCAGCCAAAACCATTGCCTCAGAAAGTGTTTGTGCAGCACCTTTTATCCACAAAGCATCCTGTCTGGTATTAACTTTTCTTGGATCCAAGCTTATTTCAATCAAAATCATATCCGTCAAAAAGCTATGCCCTAAAAATGCATTTGTAATGCTACTATCCGGGTGTGTGCAACGAGTTCTTAATCTCGGATGTCTGTACGGCGGTCTGATTTTTTGAAGTCCAAATCTGTCATCTCCCGGAACAGCAGCTCCGCAATCTTCGCATACTGTAAAGCCCATTCCTTCAGGTCCCTGATTCAGTATTGTAAGTGGTTGGTCAACCAACCGACCATATCTTACCACTTCATAAGCATTCGACTGCCTCATCTCATTATCTTTTATCGGAGACGCATAACTCGGTAATTCAGCATATGACATCTCTGCTTCTGCCTCAGCTTCTCGTATGCTACTTCCGTCTATCGGAGCAAATCCCCAAGGCTTAATAACATGCTGGTACTTGATGCTTTCCTGTAAACAGAATGGGCATTTCTTCCCCGGATCCTCATATCCAACCCAATTGCATGCCGTGTTTTCACAATAAAACAGAGACTTGTAATACTCTTTACTTTCAAAATACTTTCTTGCCGGATGCTCTTTATCTTCATCCTTGAATTTTGAATGAAAATTATAAATACCGCCCGACTTATATGTCTTTTTATTTACCACAATCAGCCTTCCTGGTGCATATTCACTGATTGCCATATCTAATGCTCTATCTGGCTCTTGTTCAACCTTGCTTCCTTTGCTATCTTCAATACTAAACCCAACAACATTTCTTGGGAATGAATAAGTCGGGAATATTCCTTCTTCCAAA
>CAZSBV010000166.1:3586-4730 GCA_964605105.1 uncultured Lachnospiraceae bacterium
AAACACATCCAATAATTTTTTTTCGTTGTCATTTGAGTCATAGTAATCATCCTTGAAAGCATTTATCTTTTCCGATAGTGCTTTTACTGCGTCTATGAATTCTTGTTTCTGTCCTTCTATGAGTTCTCTTTTTGACTTAGGAACCAGGGATTTAATCTCATCGTCCGTAAATCTTTTTGCTTGTACAAAAGCCAAAAATTCTTCCCTATATAAATTAAAAAATTCAATAATGCCTACTGTATTTGCTGCTGTATCATACTTATCCAAAAATTCAGATACATAAATAACATTCAAATGTCGGTATATCAGTTTTCTATTATCGGTATCTATTGATGGATGACGCGGTTCACCAGCTATTATTTTTTGTGGATTATTAAAGTAATAACTATCGTGCGGTCCATTATCTGTATATGTAATAATTGTTGATATTGCAGATCCCCTTCTTCCCGCACGACCTGCTCTCTGCTGATAATTTTCACGCATAGGTGGAATGTTTCGTAATCCCACAGCAGTTAAAGACCCAATATCAATACCTACTTCCATCGTAGTCGTGCAGCTAAGAACATCAACCGGCCCCTTATCATCTATATAGACATTCTGGAATCTCAGCTCATACTCTTCTGTAGTAGACCACATATCAATTCTTTGATCTTTATGTGACAACTGTGCTGTATGTTCTTCTGTATTAATTCTTGTCATTAGCGCATCTTTCTTTCCTGCTGCAGCATCAAGAATTGGTTGTCTCCAAAACTCCAAGCCTTCAAACTCATTTTGAGTCATAACTTCCGGTGTTCCTTCACAACACCAGACACACTTATCCCAAAGAGTATACGGAAATACTCGACCACAAGCAGGACACTTATACCATGCACATTCAGAATCAAAGTTTAAGGTAATAACTTGTGGATTCAAAAACAATCTATCATTTTCATCCTTACCTTTTTGGGTAAACTTACACAAGCTTTTATAAAGTAGTTTCTGCTTATTCGGCTCAATTCCATTTCCTTTTAATAGTTTCTCGAAACGGGCAGGAAGCTTTCCATCAGTCTCAATACCGAAACGAGGAATATTGGTCAGACTTCTTCTAACATTTCTATTTAAGTCGTAATCATATGCATAACTATCTGTTAGAATTTCAGCACAC
>CAZSBV010000167.1:0-4720 GCA_964605105.1 uncultured Lachnospiraceae bacterium
GACTTAAGTAAAGAACCGGATGCAGTATATATTGAAGAAATAATCTAAGCGAGGCAATTGCTAATCAGCAATTGCCTCGTTTCACATTATCCTACTTTCAATTTAAATTTCTGAATATCTCTTTCAGATTCCACTTTCTCAATCTGTGCTCCCAGATTCTGAAGTTTCATCTCAAAATCTTCGTATCCACGCTGAATATAGTGAATATCATCAATCACAGAAAATCCTTCTGCTGCCAGACCTGCCATGACCAACGCTGCACCTGCACGAAGGTCCGGAGCACTCATACTGGCACCGGTATACTTATTGACACCATTAATAATGGCAGTATTACCTTCTACCTTAATATTCGCTCCCATTCTGGTCAGTTCATCCACGTAACGAAATCTGTTTTCAAAAATACTCTCTGTTACAATACTAGTACCACGAGAAAGTCCTAATGCAACTGCCATTTGTGGCTGCATATCGGTAGGAAATCCCGGATAGGGTAATGTCTTCACATGCGTATGAATCAATGGTTTGGAAGCTACTACTCTGACAGCATCATCAGACTCCTCTACTTCACAACCAATTTCAATCAATTTTGCAGTAATAGACTCTAAATGCTTCGGAATTACATTTTTAACGGTGATATCCCCTTTTGTAACTGCCGCTGCAAACATAAAAGTTCCTGCCTCAATCTGATCCGGGATAATTGCATATTCTGTTTTGTGAAGTTTATTAACCCCTTTAATACGGATTACATCTGTACCCGCACCTTTGATATTGGCACCCATACTATTTAAAAAGTTCGCCAAATCAACTACATGTGGCTCCTTTGCCGCATTTTCAATAATTGTCTGACCTTCTGCCATGGCGGCTGCCATCATAACATTAATGGTAGCACCTACAGAAACCACGTCCATATAGATATGACTGCCCCTTAACACTTCTGCCTTTGCAGAAATAAGGCCATGTGCAATATCCACTTTAGTTCCTAACGCTTTCCAGCCTTTGATATGCTGGTCAATTGGACGGCTTCCTATATTACAGCCGCCCGGAAGCACAACTTCCGCTTCCTTATATTTGCCTAACATAGCTCCGATTAAATAATAAGAAGCTCTGATTTTTTTAATTAAGTCGTCCTCAATTACATGTCCATGAATCTGAGAACCATTTATTTTTACTGTATGTCTATCTAATTTTTCAACAATTACTCCAATACTCTTCATTGCCTGTAAAAGAGCATTGGTATCCCTTACATCAGGGACATTTTCTATCACAACAGTTTCATCCGTCATAATCGCGGCTGCTAAAATAGGTAATGCAGCATTTTTTGCTCCACCGATTTCAACTTCACCAACTAACGGATTACCACCTTTAATTGCATACTGTTCCATCGCTTACCTCATAATAAACAATCTAAATGTCATCAGCTTAGTATACCACATAATTCGATTTTGTAAACCTACGAACTTTTGTTTGCACTACACCTAGTTCATATATGCATACGGATCTACCGCTGTTCCGTTCAATCGAAGTTCAAAGTGAAGATGTGGTCCGGTACTAATTCCTGTATTACCTGTCAGAGCAATCTTCTGTCCCTGTTTTACCGTCTGTCCTGCCGATACGAGTACCTTGCTTAAGTGAGCATATCTGGTTTCAGCTCCACCCGGATGTTTGATATAAACAACATATCCATATCCTCCGCCCCAACCGGCTTTGGTTACAGTACCACCGGAAGAAGCTACTACGGAACTTCCTCTCGGAATTCCCCAGTCAACCCCTTTATGGTTACTGGAAGCACCTTTGGTAGGTGAAGTTCTTCGACCAAATCTGGAGGTCAGACTACCACCGGAAATCGGTTTAATAAAGGTTGGTGGTATTTTGGTTCCTCGTTCTATAATCTTAGGAACAGCTTCCATCACCACCACTTCTTTTACAATCTCTTTGCTGATTTCCTTATCATTACGATAAGTAATCTTTGCTACCGCTTTTCGAAAACCGGTTGATGGTTCCTGAAGAGTTTGTTCCTGCGTTGTATACCACTCATCATTATCTACATAAATAATATCTGCATCATACGCTTCTTCCAGATACTGCTGTTCTGTACGAACCACAGATAATTCCGGTTCCGGAACAGTAATAATAATTTCATCTCCAATATGAAGTGTAGTATTTTCATTTTTAATAAAATCATTCAATTCAATGATTTTGTCCATTGGAATATTCGTCTTTTCAACAATACCCGAAAGGGTATCTCCGGCTACTACTTCATAGATTTCATTTACCTCTTTATCCTTAGTTACCTGCTCAACGGCTTCCTCTATAGGAGTGATTTCTTCCGGTAACAGGAATGCTTCTACAATCTCTATATTTTCAGCAAACTCCATAGACTGCAAACCATAATCGTAATCATCAAACGCTCTTTCCACTTCCGGTTCCATGGAGTCAAAAATATCCTCAAAGTATTTTTCCACACCACTTTCCCAGAATACTTCTTTTTCCTCTTCTTCCTGCTCTACTCTTTTATTGATTTGAGCCGTTAAAACATGTAATTCCCGAGTTTGATCCAATACCAGTTCAACACTATATTCATTCTCGGTATCATACTTATTTAGTGCAGCATTCAGCAATTCCTCCACTTCATCACTGCTTGCCAGATTTACACTATATTCATTCACTTTAACTGTATATGCCCTCTGTAATGTCTGAATAGAGTTTTCTTTCAAGACTCCCGTTACCCGGTTCAACAAGGTTCTCTGACTATCAATTTTACCAAAAAGAACCTTCTGACCCTCTACTTCCAAATCCATTCTTGCATATATCAGCTCTGTGGAATCTCCGGCAATAATTCTTCTCGCCTGAGCCATTACCTCATCAATGTTATCTCTGGAATCTGTTGCTCCGATTTTCGCTTCATTTAAATATATTGTAAAATAATTTTTCTCACCATTATCAAGTTCAATCATCCCCGGCATCATGAATCCCCAAAAGACTGCGGTCAAAAACATGATACGCATCCAGATGAACTGAAGTTTTTTATAATTTTTGCCTATATTTATCATATTCTTTAGTTTATGACACTCTTTCCTCATTTTATTCAATGTAACAATTTTGTAATAACTACATATTAACAGTATTTTTTTAGCTTGTAAAGTAATTGTTATAATGTTACCCTAAAAGTATATGTTACCCCACAATAAAATGGCTAAAAAACAGTCAAATCTTTAAGAACAGGAGGACTCCAAAATGAATTCCATTATCTTTCATATTGATGTCAATTCTGCTTTCCTCAGCTGGACTGCGCTGGAACTCCTGGAAAATGGTGAGACCACCGATTTAAGGGAAATCCCTTCCATCATCGGCGGAGACCAGAAGAAACGTCATGGTGTAGTATTGGCAAAGTCTACACCGGCAAAAAAATACGGCATCCGTACCGGAGAGCCTATTGTGAACGCTTTTAAAAAGTGTCCCACACTCACACTAGCCCCTCCAAACCATACCATGTATAGAGAGCGTTCCCGCAAATTGATGGAATATCTGTCTTCCATCTGTCCGGAAATCGAGCAGGTCAGTATCGATGAATGCTATATGGATTTTTCTCCCATTGCTCATCGTTATACAAGTCCCTTAAACGCCGCAGAAGAAATCAAAAATTCTATCCGCGAAAAATTTCACTTTACAGTAAATATTGGAATATCGGATCGCAAAGTACTTGCGAAAATGGCATCAGATTTCAAAAAACCTGATTTGGTGCATACTCTGTTTTCTTATGAAATCCAGGAAAAGATGTGGCCTCTGACAGTAGATAATTTGTTTATGTGTGGTGGTTCCAGCGTGGATACTCTTCGGAAACTTGAAATTTTCACCATTGGTGACTTAGCCCGTGCAAATCCGGAAATTCTTACGTCCCATTTAAAAAGCCACGGACTGACTCTCTGGGAATTTGCCAATGGCATCGATTCTTCTAAAGTAGAACCTATCCCCGCTCAGGTAAAGGGAATCGGCAATTCTACAACAGTAAGTCGTGATATTGAAGAAGAGGAAGACGCTCACAAAGTTCTTATGCAATTGGCAGAAAGCGTAGGAAGCCGCCTACGCAAAAAGAAACAACTTGCAGGCATGGTCAGTTGCGAAATCAAGTATAACACTTTTCAGAGCGTTTCCCATCAGACCACTCTGCCTACACCAACAGATTCTACTACTTTAATATATGAAACTGCCTGCCATTTGTTCAAAGAATTATGGAACGGTACACCGATTCGCCTTTTGGGCATCCGTACCTCTAAATTATGTGACCAGACAGAACCTGTACAGCTCAGTTTATTTGATATGATGGCAGCCAAGCCAGTCACCGGAACTACTAATGAGCACACAATATCCGTATTGGATGGTTCTGGCGGTAATAATTCGATATTATATAGGAAAGAAAAACAAGAAAAATTAGATCAAGCTCTTGATAAAATAAAAAATAGATACGGTAACAATGCCGTTATTCGTGGAAGTCTTTTAGAAACTAGTAATACAAAAAAGAACTGATATCAAGAAGGGCTGCGGTTTTCGCTATCCCAAAAACCACAGCCCTTTACCATTATTTCTTCCTTACCGAATATCCAAACTTTCCAAGTTCCTCTCCAAGTGCAAAGTAGGTTCCATGGGAATACGCAATCGGCTTGCTGTATTCTAAATGGAATTTTCCTTTTTCATCCATGTATTTCTCATCTGCACGAACATTCAC
>CAZSBV010000168.1:0-4703 GCA_964605105.1 uncultured Lachnospiraceae bacterium
CCTACAAGGCGTAGAATATTCCGTTCTATTATATCTACTTTTCGTAGACAGAATTTATTCTTTTTAAATAACACGCGTCACTCATATTAGTACCTAAAAAAATCTCCCAAAAGCCGCAACAGCTTCTGGGAGACTACTCTTCATCAGTACTTATATATATCGCTCTTTTAAGCTTTCCCTTACTTTTTACACTTCTACTGTCTATAATAACTGAAGAAATCTGTCATTTTTTCCACCGCTTCTTCCAATACTTCAATACGAGGAAGATATACGATACGGAAATGATCCGGTTGTTTCCAGTTAAATCCTTTTCCACTGATTAACAGGATTTTCTTATCTCTCAATAAATCAAATGTGAATTTTTCATCATCGGTAATATTGAATTTCTTTACATCCAGTTTCGGGAAAATATAAAATCCTGCCTTTGGTCTTACGGCACTCACACCCGGAATATCATTCAATGCTTTGTAAATGTATTCGCACTGTTCATATACACGTCCGCCCGGATTAATGTAATTTTTAACACTCTGATAACCACCAAGGGAAGTCTGTACAATAGACTGTGCCGGTACATTAGAACATAAACGCATATTGGAAAGCATATTCAAGCCTTCAATATAGTCTTTTGCGATTCTCTTATTTCCACTTAAAACCATCCAACCTACACGATATCCGGCAACCATATGGGATTTGGACAATCCGCTGAAAGTTACACAGAACAAATCCGGTGCAAGGGCAGCAATAGAAACATGTTCTTCTTCGTTGAAAATCAATCTGTCATAAATTTCATCTGAAAAAATCATCAACTGATGTTCTCTTGCAACATTTACGATCTGCTGTAAAACATCCTTTGGATATAACGCTCCGGTAGGATTATTAGGATTGATAATTACAATTGCCTTGGTTCTGTCTGTAATTTTTTTCTTAATATCATCGATATCCGGATTCCATTCTGCCTCTTCATCACATACGTAATGTACTGCTTTTCCACCTGCCAAAGTTACACATGCCGTCCATAACGGATAATCCGGTGAAGGAACTAAAACTTCATCTCCGGTATCCAGCAACGCCAACATGCTTAAGTTAATCAATTCGCTGACACCATTTCCGGTATAAATATCATCAATAGTAACATTTGGAACATTTTTGTTCTGCATATACTGCATAATTGCTTTTCTTGCAGAAAACAGACCTTTTGACTGGGAATAGCCTTCACATTCAGTCAACTGACTTCTCATATCGTAAATAACTTCGTCCGGTGCACGGAATCCAAATGGCGCCGGATTCCCAATGTTCAATTTTAATACGTGAGTTCCTGCTTCTTCCATTCTGGCAGCTTCTTCTACTACCGGTCCTCTAACATCATAAAGTACATTATCTAATTTTGCTGATTTCTTAAATTCTTTCATGGGAACTCCCTCCAAAGGTTTTTGTTTTGTTTTTATGTTCTGTAAAATTACATTACTTGTATTTTCAAATTTATCTATTTGTTCAGAATTTGAACTTTCTACTTTTTCTTTATTATAGGAAATATTCTTCAGCTGTTCTTTCTCCTTGGGTTCATTTTCTGCACTTTGGGGAATATTCTCTTTACTCCCCTTCAGCCATCCTGCATCTACCTCAAGAATCTCTGCCAACACCTTCAAAATATTATCTCTGGGAATCGTCTTACCGCTGACATACTGGCTTACATGGCTTTTTCCAAGCTTCACGCCTTTCTCCTCGGCAGCTCGCATAATATCAATTTGTTTCATGTTCTTGTCATTCATAGACTGTTTTAATCTATGGGCAAAAAGATTATTCATGACAACTCTATCTCCATTCTGCTATTTCTCTGATTTATTAAACCTTTGAGAAATATGTCATTTAATAAATCTTAAATTTACGTTTCTATTCCTTAAGTTCAATTTTACATAAATTCTCAAAAGTTCAATTTCATATGTTACTCATTATATCACTACACAAAAAAATATCAACACATTCTTTTAAAATATGTTGATATTTAAAATTACATTTGAACTAAATGAAACTTCATTTACAAATTTTCTTCACTCAAAGTTCAATTTATTCATTTACTACTTTCACCTGGCACATCTTCATTGCTTCCAAAGCATTCAAATGGCTTTGAACTGTAACACCTGCACAACCTTTGGCATCCACAATCAATGGAATTTCAGGATAGAAAGCTTTCACGACCATAACATTGGAAATAACACAGATATCTGTACACAGACCTACAAAGGTAATTTCCTCAATCTTTTCTTCCTGTTTCAAAACCTCTACTAAATCTTTGGAACCAAAAGTTAATTTATCAATCGCTTCCGTTTTACGAAGCTCTTCCAATGTCGGACAAATCTGCCACCCTTCCGTATCTTTTATACAGTGGGGAACCGGTAAATTTTTGCCTTCCTGAGTTTCCATATAGTTTTCAAAATGAGTATCTCTGGTAAACAATACTTTTCCGTCAAAATTTTCAACCACTTCTTTTACATAAGGAACGATTGCTACTGCTTCTTTGGTTCCTAAAGCACCATCAATAAAGTCATTCTGCATATCTACAACTATCAAAATCTTAGCCATTGTGTTTTCCCCCTTATATATTATCCCTGTTTATATCTTGATAAAAATTGCTTTGTACGCTCTTCTTTCGGATTGTTAAATACATCCTTTGGATTGCCCTGCTCTACAATCACTCCACCATCCATAAAAATTACCTTATTTGCCACATCACGTGCAAATGCCATTTCATGGGTTACGATAATCATGGTAGTGCGCTGGTCCGCTAACTCTTTAATAACACGAAGAACTTCTCCGGTTAATTCCGGGTCCAGTGCAGATGTCGGTTCATCAAAACATAAAATATCCGGACGAAGTGCCAATGCTCTTGCAATAGCCACACGCTGGCACTGTCCACCGGAAAGCTGGTGGGGATAGTTATTCATTCGCTCTCCAAGCCCCATCTGCCCCAGAAGTTTCATTGCCTGAGCTTTAATTTCTTCATGTATCTCTTTTTTTCTAGCCTTGTAATCCGGCTGTTCTTTCGCCAAAAGTTCCTTCGCAAGCATGACATTTTCCAATGCTGTATATTGCGGAAACAGATTAAAATTCTGAAATACCAATCCAAAACGGAGACGCTTTTTACGAATTTCTGATTCTTTCAAGGTTGATGGATCTTTCATGTCCAAAAGTACTTCATCTGCTACTTTAATCACACCTTCATCCGGTGTTTCCAGAAAGTTCAAACAACGAAGTAATGTGGTCTTACCACTTCCAGAGGAACCTATAATAGATACCACTTCGCCTTCTTCCAATGAAAAGCTGACATCTCTTAAAACTTTCACATCACCAAATGCTTTTTCAATATGTTCTACCTGCAATAATGCGGACATCTTTCTTTCCTCCTCTATCTAAAATAATCCAGTTTCTGTTCCAGTTTTCCTAAGAGAACTGTTAAGATACCACTAAAGATTAAATAATAAACTGCTGTAAAGAACAACGGCCAGATAGCACCGGAAATTCCCTGTGAACCTTTCATAAAAGCCTGTCCTGCCCAGATGACTTCCTGTAAAGCAATGATACGTGATAGAGAAGTATCTTTTACAAGAGTAATGATTTCATTAGATACCGGCGGCACGATTCTCTTCACCATCTGAAGAAGTTTGACCCTGAAGAAAATCTGAGTTTTGGTCATTCCAAGAACAAGTCCTGCCTCTTCCTGTCCTACCGGCACACTCTGGATTCCTCCACGATAAATCTCCGCAAAATAGCATGCGTAATTAAATATAAATGCAACAGATGCCGCTAAAAATCTTCCACTTTCTCCACTGCCCCAAATTGGATTTTTAAGTACCAATCCCGGAAAATAATAAATAATAAGCAGCTGAATCATCAAAGGAGTTCCCCGGATAATCCAGATTACTAATTTTGTAAAAAGACTTAAAGGTTTAAATTTAGACATTGCACCAAAGGCAATGACAAGTCCCAAAGGCAGTGCCCCTACCAATGTCACAACAAAAAGCTTTAAAGTCTGTATAAAACCTGCATTCAGTGCCGGCAAAACTATGGGCATCTGTTCTAATATCAATTCCATGATTTAACTCCTATACGCTAAAAAAGGGCGAGTCGCCACCCGCCCTCTATGTAATTCTTAATTATTTCTGTTCAACAAGTGCTGCATCAACGCCATAAGTAGTTGCACATTCCTGCATAGTTCCTGCTGCATAACTTTCTACAAAGTATGCATTTAATTCAGCTACTAAGTCAGATCCTTTACGGAAACCAACACCGTATTCTTCACTGTTAAGTCCTACTGTGTAAGTTAAATCTGCATATCCTGTACCTTCACCTACCATAGCTGCTGCCATAAGAGAATCAATAACTGCTGCATCGGATGTTCCTGCTGCTACTTCCATTAAAGCATCAGACTGCGCTTTTACCGGTGTACAATCTAAACCAAGTGCTGTAACTTCTTTTTCTCCGGCACTTCCTGCTTCTACCGCAAATGCAAGTCCTTCGAGACTTTCTACTGTCTGATAATCAGCCGCTTTATCCGCAGGTACAATAACAACCTGTGCATTGTTACAATATGCATTGGAACAATCCATTGCTGCTTTTACTTCATCCGTTAATGTCATACCATTCCATACACAGTCAATTGTTTTTCCATCAAGTTCTAAAATTTTGTTATCCCAGTCAATTTCTAC
>CAZSBV010000169.1:0-4641 GCA_964605105.1 uncultured Lachnospiraceae bacterium
ATAATCATTCAGACTATCTGGTTCATGAACCTCAATCCCTTCCTCAAGCGCTACTGAAACATTTATGGTGACCGAGAACCATCCTATCAGACAGTCAGCTTCATAGCTCAAACTTTTCATAGTTCTGTAGAATATTTGTACGGTACATCTGATAATAAAGATGCTTCTACCCTAACCATCTCCTGCAATGATGAACCTGATTTATTTCTGCTGGTTCAATCTGCTCGAAACGATAGTAATTTGCGCAAAAGATTATTGGCATATGCTAATATTCCGGAGAAATGAGTAAAAAAACCACGGAGAATATCATTGCTGTATATTCTTCGTGGTTTTTAAAGTTAAATAAATGTTTTTTAGTTCTATATTCTCTTTAGTCCCCTCTAACATAGATATCGCATAATTCAAACGAATATTGTCTTTTCCATTAACCAATAACAAAGGAATAAGAGATATCTTTTTCTGCATTAATGTGATATGCGGATTCTACATCACTTCCCCAGCTATCTATTCCACCTACGCCACGAACGGCACCATATACACAAAGAACTGTCCTTCTTGCCGGTGGCAATTCCTCATGATGTGTTGCATTTTCAATCTCTGATGCTGTATATGGCAGGCAGGAAAAAGCAAATGCACTTTCTGATTTTTCAAACACTAATTCCTGTTCCAAAGAATCTCTTCTGCTGTTATCTAAACTTTTATGTCTGTAAACCTTTACATAATTTGTATCCATATGCATTCCGCATTCTTGTGGAACCAAGTATGGAGTAAGTGATAAATCATCTACTACAAAGATTCCTTCCGATGCACCTTTTTTGCGATCCGGATAAGTTTCTCCTGATAATCCATCATATTCATATCTGTCTGCCAATGTTGGCATGATAAATCTCATCCCGAAAACAGGCAGCTGTGGCAGACCTTCCACTCCAAAATAGTGTACATCAACTTTGATTTTTCCGGATTCATTCACGGTATATGCCACTTCTACTTTTGCAGCCGGAGTTGTGAGTGTTTCATATACAAAAATGATTTTCATCTCTTTTGCATAAACATCTCCACCATAGCGGTTATTATCCGGAGCACAAGGTTTTCCTTGTGAAACCCCATCCATAATTACCTCTACATCTTTGCAACTGATAAACATATCCGCTGCCAGCCAGCTTCCACTCTTCAAGTGAAAACTGCTGCCTCTGTCATTATCTGTTAAAGCTCTCCAAAAGGTTGGTTTTGGACAGCGGTATAACCATTCATATCCATTTTTTGCCAGAGACTCTAAGCCTCCCTGTGCATAGGAGAAAATGTAATCAAACCCTTTTCCATGAACACCAAGTGTAAAATCACCGTACACGACTCTAAGTGGTAAATTATTTGTATAATCCATAGTAATACCTCACTTCCTGCATTGCTGGTTTTTCTTTACGATCTGCAAAAACGATACCATTTCCTGAAAATTCGTAATCCGCCGGTCTGTCATCAAAATCCCCGCCATAACGAAGTACTTCTTTTCCTGTAATTTCATCTGTTGCATACAAAGCCTGGTCAATAAAGTCCCAAATATATCCACCCTGGTACATCTCATATTTATCGATCAAAGCCATGTAACTGCCCAAGCCGCCCATGGAATTACCCATGTCATGCATGAACTCGCATAAAATGTATGGTTTCTTCGGATGATTACTTAAATATTCCTCAACCTCTGCCGGTTTTGCATACATACGGCTTTCCATATCTGAAATAGTATCTTCGTAAGCCCTGTTATGATAAGAACTTTCATAATGTACCAAACGTCCATCATTTTTCTCTTTGAAATAAACGTTCATTGCTTCAATATCATCGCCTGCATAAGATTCATTTCCCAAAGACCAGAACAATACAGATGTATGGTTTTTAAATGTTTCAAAATTTGCTCTTGCTCTATCCAAAACAGCTTCCTTCCACTGTGGAACAGAACCGGGAACATTACAAGAAGGTTCGATTGCTCCAAGCTTCTGGAAAGAGCCATGACTTTCTAAGTTTGTTTCTGACATCAAATAGATACCGTTCTCATCACACATATAGTACCAGGGAATCTGATCCGGATAATGGCAGGTTCTAACGGAATTGATATTATTTCTTAAGATACATTTCATATCGGATTCCATTTCTTCCATTCCAATGCATCTTCCGGTTTTCGGATTCCATTCATGACGGTTCACACCTACGATAACAAGTCTCTTGCCGTTCAGATACATTACCTTGTCAATGATTTCTATTCTTCTAAAACCTACCTTATATGGTACTACTTCTATCAGTTCGCCATTTTCACCGACTACTTCCACATAAACGGTATATAAATATGGATTGTGATTATCCCACGCATTTACCTGTGAAAAATCAGCTTTTACATTCCCCAAATAGCAATCCTCTTTTTTGCTGCAAGATACTGCTTCCTGCATAATTACTTCCTGCTTTTGATCTTTCACAATTACATTAACCCGGAAGTTTTCATTATGCACATCTGACAATCTTACATCCACTGAGAGGCTTCCACTCTTGTTGTCAGTATTTAATACCGGCTGAATCCACAGATCTTCCACATGTGTATCTGGTTTTGCTTTCAATGTTACCTTTCTAAAGATTCCAAAGAAACGGAAGAAATCCTGATCTTCTAAAAATGCAGCCGTACTCATTTTGTGCACTTCTACTGCTAAAACATTGTCTTTCTCTTTTATGTATGGTGTCAAATCAAATTCTGATGGTGTAAAACTATCTTCTGCATAACCTACAAATTCTCCATTTAACCATAGATACATTGCCTGCTCTACGCCTTCAAAACAGATGGTGATTCGCTTATTTAACAAGTGCTTATCCAAGTCAAATCGCTTTCTATAGGATCCTACCGGATTGTAATCTGCCTCACTGAACATTCCTGCTCCATCCCCGGCATTTTCAATACTATATGCTCCTCTGCGGTAAGACTTACCTTCCCACGGATACATGGTGTTAATATATCTGATTTTGTCATATCCCGCCAATTCTATATGGCCCGGAACCATAATTGTATCAAAATTCTCTGTAGAAAAATCATCTTTATAAAAATCTACCGGACGTACTTTCGCATTTTTACTAAAGAAAAAATCCCATTCTCCATTTAAAGATTGCTCTAAATATTTGTTTTTATTTTCTAAATCTGTATAAGACATATAATATTCATGATCACTATGTGCCTCCAACTGATTCACTCGAAAAACTTCCGGATTATCCAGCCACTTAATATCTGCGCTCATATTTACCCCACTTTCTTTATAGCCCCTAAAGTTTCTAAACTCCAGGGGCTGAACTGTTACGTCATTTCTTATTGCTAATCTGCTTTTAATTTTTTATTCGCGTCTTCTACATTCATGAATGATAGAATAATTGTGATAAGTAAATCAAGGATGAATGGAAGCCATAAGTACATAAAGTACATCATGTTGATACAGCTTGCCGGCTGTATGGATGCGTCTCCATTTATAAATCCACTTAAAGAAAGCATCCATCCGGAAAGAGCTGTACCAATACCACCACCGATTTTTACACCTAATGATGTACAAGAGTACATGGAACCATCAATTCTTTTTCCTTTTGTAAGGTATGTATATTCAGAACAAGATGCAATTACTGCATTCATATCCCCCTGCCATGGACCCTGTCCTAATGCTGCTATTGCTGTGAAAAGTAACATTAATGGTACATTTCCCATATAACCGGCTACTGCTACCAACAGACGCCCTACTGTTGCAATCATATAACTATATTTATTTAGCTTATACATACCATTCCATTTTGCTACTAAGTTTGGTGTAAATACCAGGGCAATAATAAGAGGAATGTTAATTGCCCATGAGAATACACCAAATAAGTTCTTGTTACCAAGTACATAAGTCATAAAGTAGATACCTACACCAAGCATTGCTCCGTATAACTGCTGTAAGATATAAACTCCACAAATCATTACATAGTATTTGTTCGTAAATAATAGTTTTGCTGCCTGAATTAATGTTAAATTATCATCCTTTGGTGCATCGCCTTCTTCAGATTCATTTAATTCTTCTTCCGAAAGCTCTTTTACAGAAAATACTGCGATAGTATTTGTGATCACACCGAGGATACAGTAAATTAATGCGATATTTCTCCATCCTGCTGCTCCACCACCAAGTGCCTCTACTGCGCCAACGGTAATTGTCTGAATCAGTAAACTTGTACTGAAGGCAAAGATGAAACGGAAAGAACCCATCTGTACACGTTCACTGCTGTTTTTTGTTACCAGTGATGTTAATGCAGAATAAGCAATATTATTTGCGGTGTAGAATACTGCATTTAACAAGGTGTATGCGATAAAGAACCAAGCATACTGTGCAAACTGTCCCATATTTGTTGGGATTGCAAAAATTGCAAACAAGGTTACCGCACATCCAAAGAATCCATAAAACATCCAAGGTCTTGCCTTCCCCATCTTACTCTTTGTTTTGTCAATCATGTTTCCAAAAAATACATCCGTTACACCATCCAGCAGTTTGGATGCTGCAATCAATGTACCAACAATACCTGCGTCCAAACCAATGGTGTTGGTTAAATAAATCATTACAAACGAGGTTAAAAATGCATATACCACATTCCCCG
>CAZSBV010000170.1:0-4617 GCA_964605105.1 uncultured Lachnospiraceae bacterium
GCCTCATACATATCCATATCTTTCCTGATTTCTTCCTGTTTCAAAAGGTCCGGTTCCACAGAACATCCGAATAAAATGGTCTTTCCTCCATTATGATTCAACATACTATTAGAAAGAATCATGTCCTTTACCATAATGTCATAACAGTAATTGTCTCCGCCGATGGACAGATTCCATTTGCAGGAATGTTTTCCGATAATATTTTTAAAACGATAACGAAGAAACGATTCTCTATCCTTCGTTATCATTCTCCACGCATAATAAATAATGTGGATAATCAGGTTATTCGCCACATTTTGTTCCGGTACAATTTCGCACATTCCTTTTAAAGAATAGCTTTCATCCTCCTGTACACTGTTTGTTACAAGACGCACCGGTCTTTTTACTAATTTACATATGGTATTTGCCAATGCTTCACAGCCATGGTTTCCACTTCCTGCGTGAGCATAAAGAACCACCTTATTCTCGTCCATATCTGACCTCTCTTGTTTCAGTTCTATTTTTAATTCCAAACATAATATTCTTTTTAGTTATTCTCAACCTCAAAACACTTTACTATGTATCTAAAGCTTTTACTTCTTCCATGCTCCATACATTTTCATATAAAGCATCGGAGAACTTCTGAATATTTTCACTTTTAAAGCATAACCCGAAGGTAGCAATTGAACAATTTCTTTTTGATTTCCATATTCTTGAATGATTTTCTGGCAATCTTCAATTTCCTTCTGAAAAACACTCAATTCTTCCTTGGACAAGGCTGACAATTTTCCCACTACTAACATAGTCGAAACCACTAATATACTATTGATTTTATTCCGGGTAGCCGGATATTTATCAATTAATTTCTCTTTTGCTTTCTGCCAACAGAGAATCTGATCCATATAGGATGGAGTAAATTTACGGTTCATTGCCCCATTTTCATTGATATAGTAACGATAGCCATCATACTCAGTAACTACAATTTTTTCTGCCTGTAAAACTGTATCAATTAAAAACAATACATCTTCGCCGATGGTGACTCTTGCAGGAAATCGAATGCCTTCCAATAAAGATAATTTATAAAGTACACCCCAACAATGAGTATATCCTTCCAAAAGACACTGTTTAATATAATCTTCTTTGTTATATGCTTTCGCTGCAAACCCCTGCTGTTGTCCCCGCGTTTCTTCTTCCATTTTGCGGTCTGCATCATACACTTTTTTATACTCACAAACCAACATGTCCGCCTGAGTACTTTTCGCCGTTTGTATCAGCTGTTCCAGATAATCCGGTGCCACCCAGTCATCCGCATCCAGAAAAGTAATATAATTCCCCGTCGCTTTTTCTACACCCAGATTTCTTGCCGCAGATACTCCTTTATTCTGGTATTGATGTAACACAAGAATACGTTCTTCATTTTTGGCATACTCCTGACAAATCCTGTAACTATCATCCTCAGAACCATTATCAATGATAATCAACTCCCAGGCCGGATAAGTCTGACGCAAGATGCTCTCTATACTTTTTTTCAGATATTCTTCTGCATTAAATACAGGCATTACAATACTAATCATTTCTTTCACCATTTCTCTATAACCTGTCGAATATATTGATTACAAAACGAACCGCCGCTATTCGGAAAGCACTAGGTCTTTTCCAAATAAGATATAATAATTTATTTGCCTTTCCGTTCACCTCTACGGATATTTGTTCTAATTCCTTACTTTTCTTCTCTTCTTTTATATACTTTTGAATTCTTGAGGAACAGTTTTCTTTCGGCCCTCTGAGTTCATTCTTCAATACAAAGAAAAACAAGAAAATATACTCCTTACGTAATTCCTGCAAGAACATTTTCTTTTGTTTTGCATCTACGACTTTACTTTCAATCACTCTTTGAAGATTATCATATAATCTTCCAACTTCTTCATGCATATGGGGCTTGTACTTGTGTACCAAAGAACTTTCCACAAAACGATAATGATAATAATAGCCTTCTTCTACCACCACAATCCGCTTAGCATCCAGTACTGCCAAAAAAATCAAGTATAAGTCTTCTCCCATAGAAACATTCAATTCTGCAAACTTCAAATTTCCAAGAATTAAATCCCTGGAAATCAACTTCATACAACGGGATCCATGAATTCGACGTTCTTCTTTTCCTAACAAAACAGGAAACAACTCTTCTTCTATGGCTTTCCTATCATACACACCCGGTTTCATAGATTGTTTTATTTTAATGGATTGATTTGCCTTCTCTATAATATAGTTACTGCAAATCATTTCTTTTTTATTACCGGTAGTTTCTTTTACCAGTTCTTCCACCATAGTAAGGTCAATCCAGTCATCACTGTCCATAAATGCCAGATATTCCCCGCTTGCCTTCTCTACACCGGCAATACAGGCAGACATGGGACCACCGTTCTCCTTATGAACGACCTGTACCCTCGCATCTTTCATAGCATACTCATCGCACATAGCCGGACTTCGATCCTTGGATCCGTCATCCACTAACACAACTTCCAAATTGGTGTAGGTCTGGTTTAAAACACTTGCCATACATTCATCCAAATATTGTTCTACATTATAAACCGGTATAACGATACTAATCAGAGGCTGTTTTTCCATCTCTGCTCCTTATAATCCAAAAATACTTGTCTTAAGTACAATTTTCATGTGCCAATATATACTTACTCTATCATAAGCTTACTTTCATTTTTCTCCCCCAACATATCCGCCAGATACATGCCAAAGAAAAATAAAATATAATTTCTTCCCATATAGTCAGAAATAAAATGTGCTTCAAATACAGAATAGATAGTAATTACTACCATAATGGCTAATAACATAAAATCTTTTCGTTTAAAACCACACCAAATCAATCTACACTGTGCCGCAAAATATACTACCGCCGGAATAATCCCGTACCAATAGAACATACGAATAATTCCCAAATCAAAATACTTATTATTTCTCTCTACCGACCACAAAGACCATGTATTTAACATTCCTTCATGATTCACAGAATCATAATAAAGATTCGTAATACGCCCGGATAAAACACTGTCTAACTGTTTTAATAACGGATGATGCACACTATATTTTGCCATAAAAACAGAGAATCCTACCATTCCAACTACGACCAGAATTCCCAAAATATAAGTCCACGCCCAAGTCTGTATCTTTTTCCAATACTTTATAATTACAAATATCGACAAAGATCCCACTGACATTAAAAGTCCGGTTCTGGATACCGTAAAGAAATATAACGCTATATGCAATATACCTATCATCAAATAAGCATACCATTTAATTTTTTCATGGTAACAGTAGATTCCAAGCCAAGTAAGTACTAGAACCATACAATGAAAAGAATTCGGATGTCCCATTCCAAAACAATATCTGGTCTCTTCTACTCCTATGGTCCATGCTTCTTCGGCACGATATACCGCTGTCTGGGCTATGGCTCCATAAATTCCAAGAACAGATAATAAAAAGATAACCACGCAACCTGCCAAGGTATACCAAAAGGTAAACTTCAGTACCTTCTTCATATCTTTTCCGAAACAAGCCCATATAAATACTACTGCCCTTAGGATTTCATTTCTTCCCGTATGAAGATACGAATTACATCCTAGCAGAGCCATAATAAAAAAGCATATCCATTGCCTGATACTATGCTTTGTGGTAACCATACTGATTCCAAAAAGCACAAAGGTCAGGCGGAACCACAATCCTTCATACTGGATGATGTATTCGCTTTTTTCTAAAATAACAATTGTCAATTCAATGAACAAGCCCAGATAAAAGGAATACTTTGAAATGATATCTAAATATTGTACTTGTTTTTCAGTTAGCTTCGGTAATTTATTTAAAAATCTTTCCAATTCTTCTAAATCCTCTTCTAATCTTACGACCAACTCTTTTAACTTTCATTTTAACCTTGGTCATCTTTAATTGCATAAGTGTTAAACGAGGCATAATCAAGTAGTCATATTCCTCTTTATGCTCCAACAAATACTTTGGATAAGATTCATCAATCTCTACGCACTGAAATTTAGCATCTCTTCCAAAGATATCCTGACCTGTCATAATACGGTCTGTGACCTGCATCAGAATTTCTTCTTCATTATATTCCTGATGGGCTGCTGCCACTACCTTATCTCCAATACGTTTCGCAAGGTCTCTTTCTCCGTTGCCGCCCATATATCCGAAATGCCAGCCGCCATTAGGTACTCTGACACCATTCCTCTTGGCTTCTTTATCTCGTAAATCCCAGAAGCCTCTTCCCTGCAAAGTTCCATAATGAAACACTTTGGTTCCCAGCCACTGTGGATGTTCCACACCTTCAAATTCTCCACTATTGGAAAGCAATTTTCCACTGACTTCTTCTGCATTCAAAAAGCAATAGAACATTCTCTGTGCCAAATGATAGATTTTTCCCATTTCCATCTTAGGAAAAAGTTCCACTAAGGTATCCGTGTTGGGAATCTCATCCACATCACTAAAAATACAGATATCATCTTCTTTGCACTGCTTAAGACCTTCCAACAAATGGTCTTTCTGAAAATGATCCATATCGTGAGGCGGGATTCCCAAAGGACATTCATCTACTACAATATGAATGATCTTATGTTCCCA
>CAZSBV010000171.1:0-4532 GCA_964605105.1 uncultured Lachnospiraceae bacterium
TTTGATTTTCTTGGAATTACTATCCAGTACGAAATGTGTTATACCAATATTTTACAGGTGTTGGATTTGGCTCAGATTCCATTAAGAACAAAGGAAAGAACTTGGGAACATCCAATTGTCATTGGTGGAGGACCTTGTGTATATAATCCGGAACCCATTGCAGATTTCTTTGATATCTTCTATATCGGAGAAGGGGAAACACGCTATCGTGAATTGTTGGATTTATATAAAGAATCAAAAGCAAATGGAGATAGCCGTGAAGAATTTTTAAGAAAGGCGGCGTGTATTCCCGGAATGTATGTTCCAAGTCTTTATAAAGTGACTTATAAGGAAGATGGGACTATTGCATCCTTTAAACCAATTTATGAGGAACTTCCAAGAACGATTCACAAAGAAATGGTGACCAATGTCAGTGATACCTATTATCCCATGAAGCCTGTAGTACCTTTTATCAAAGTAACTCAGGACAGAGTGGTATTAGAAATCCAAAGAGGCTGTATCCGTGGATGTCGTTTTTGTCAGGCAGGACAGCTTTACAGACCGGTACGTGAACGTGATGTGGAAGTTTTGAAAAAATATGCAGTGGAAATGCTGAAAAATACAGGACATGAAGAAATTTCCTTAAGTTCCTTAAGTTCCAGTGATTATTCCCAGTTGGAAGAACTGGTGAATTTCCTGATTGACGAGTGCAAGGCAAGTGCAACCAATATTTCCTTACCATCTTTACGAATTGATGCCTTTTCTTTGGATGTTATGAGCAAAGTTCAGGATGTAAGAAAGAGTTCCCTTACTTTTGCACCGGAAGCAGGTAGTCAAAGACTTAGAAATGTTATTAACAAGGGGTTGACTGAAGAAGTCATTCTTCAAGGGAGTGCGTTAGCATTTAAAGGCGGCTGGAGTCGTGTGAAATTGTACTTTATGTTAGGGCTTCCGACAGAAACAGAAGAAGACATTCGTGGTATTGCAGAACTTAGTAATAAGATTGCCTCTACTTACTTTGAAGTAGTTCCGAAGGAAGAACGAAAAGGTTCTCCGGTACAGATTGTTGCAAGTTCCTCTTTCTTTATTCCAAAGCCATTTACCCCATTCCAGTGGGCAAGAATGAATACTAAGGAAGAATTTATTGAAAAAGCATATACTGTAAGACGTGCTGTTATGGAACAGCTGAATCAGAAACGTATTAAATATAATTGGCATGAAGCCGATGTCAGCATCATTGAAGGTGTACTGGCAAGAGGTGACAGAAGACTTTCAGATGCCATTGAGTTAATTTATAAAAAAGGTTGTATTTTTGATTCCTGGACTGAATATTTTAAAAATGATATTTGGTTGGAATCCATGGAAGAATGTGGTTTAGACCCGGATTTCTACACCACAAGAGAACGTTCTTTGGACGAAATTTTCCCTTGGGATTTCTTGGATTGCGGCGTTACGAAAGAATTTTTAATCCGTGAATGGAAAAAAGCCTTGAATGAGGAAGTTTCTTTAAATTGCTCAGCTCAGTGTCAGGGGTGCGGTGCAGCCAAATACGGAGTTGGTATTTGTACACAGGCGAAAGGAGGTAACTAAGATGCGTGTCAGAATTAAATTCAGCAAGCACGGAGTGGTAAAATTTATTGGACATCTGGATTTTATGAGATATTTTCAAAAAGCCATTCGTCGTGCAGGCGTTGATGTTACCTATAGTTCCGGTTTCAGCCCTCATCAGGTCATGAGTTTTGCAGCTCCTTTAGGGGTAGGTCATTGCAGTAATGGTGATTATTTCGATATAGAAGTAAATTCCCATGCAGGTCGTCAGGATATGATTGACAGATTGAATGGTGCCATGGTTCCGGGAGTAGTTGTTGAAAATATTGTTGCTTTGGGAGATAATGCAGGCAATGCTATGGCTAGTGTGGCAGCCGCTGCCTACACCTTAGAATGGAAAGATGGCTATGAAATTCCTTCTGATTTAGAAAATCAGGTAGCTGCATTTTATGGACAAAATTCCATTATGGTAACAAAACAGACAAAGAAAAGTACCTTGGAACTGGATTGGAAACCTGGAATTTATGAAATGAAAGTAACAGATAATTCCATTTATATGTTGGTGGATGCAAGCAGCAGCGGAAATATCAAACCAATTCTGCTCTTAGAAGCTTTTTATGCTTTTATAGGAAAAGAATTTAATCCGTTAGCGATTCAGATTACCAGAGAAGAAACCTATACGGATATTGGAAAAAATGGAAAACGTGAATTGGTTCCTTTAGATGCTGTAGGAGAAGATTTTTAATGAGTTCAGCTTTATTAATTATAGAAAGAAATGAACAGATTTTGTCTTTACTGTATCAGGATAATCGTTTGGTGCAGGTGAAGGTGCATGATGAAAAACTAACAAAGAATGCAGGCAATGATTCTTTTCAGTGCCAGATCTCGGATGTGAATTTAAGTGACAATGAAGTAAGGGGAGACAAGAAATCTTCCCTTACTTTAGGTGCAATCTATGTTGGGAAGGTAAAGAACGTAGTGCCTACCATAGACGCCGCTTTTGTGGAAGTGTGTAAAGGTTCTATGGGATTTTTGCCTATGAAACAGGCTAAGAACCCTATTATTGTAAATCGTAAATATGACGGAAGAATTCTTGCAGGAGATGAAATTCTGGTTCAGGTAGAAAAAGAAAGCATTAAGTCCAAAGATCCCGGACTTACTTGTAATCTGGCTTTTAGTGGCAAATACTGTGTTCTTACCACAGGAAAACAAAATATTGGATTTAGTACGAAACTGGATAATAAGACAAAATTACTGTGGAAGCAGAAATTCGAAGACTGGAAGATTGAAGATACTTTGCAGGAAGAGAAGGTAGGTATTGTAGTTCGGACCAATGTTACAGGTCTGACAGAAGAGCGTACAGTTTCCAATGCTTCTAATAGGTTGAATGACCGTATTTCTAAAGATGTTAACTTGTCAGGAGATGAAATATTTAAAAATGAGTTTGAACGGCTTTTAGTACAGAAAAATAAAGTGTTAGAAGCAGTTTCCTATAGAACCTGCTTTAGCTGTCTGTTTCAGCCGGTGGAGGGATATTTAACAGATATCCGTGATACCTATGAGGATTCTTTTGATAAAATAATGACTAATAACAGCATTATTTATGAGAGAATTCACGAAGAATTTCCTTCCGTGGAGAATGTAGAACTGTATCAGGATTCCAAAATTTCATTAGAGAAACTTTACAGTGTAGAAACCCGCTTGCAAGAGGCGTTAGACGAAAGAGTCTGGCTGAAAAGCGGAGCATACCTGATTATCCAGCAGACAGAAGCTTTAACAGTTATTGACGTTAACAGCGGTAAAATTCAGAAGAAAAATCCAAAAGATGATATCTATTTTGAAATCAACAAAGAAGCAGCTGTAGAAATTGCTTTACAGTTGAAATTAAGAAATTTATCAGGAATTATTATCATAGATTTTATCAACCAGAATACCAAAGAACAGGATGAGGCGCTTCTTTATTACTTGAGTAATTTGGTGAAAAAAGATTCTGTAAAAACGAATGTTGTTGATATGACACCTTTGGGACTTGTGGAAGTAACAAGGAAGAAAATTAACAAGTCTTTGAAGGAGCAGTTGAGAAAAGGTTAGTTGATGGAGCTTTTTGAAGTTTTAGGTGAGAAGGAGATATCTAAAATGAAGTATGAATATGATAAGAGATTTAAAAAAATTGCAACGAATATGCCATTTAATGGAGTAATTTGCAAATTATCACGCAATTCGATGGATAAAATGCTACGAAACACGGAGCTTCCAAAGGAAGTGCAAGCGCGTGATTTTACTATTAAGGGATATCAAAACGAAGAAATTTCAGTGAAGGAAATTGCACCAAAGAATCCGGAAGAACATGCAATATTGATATTGCATGGTGGTGGTTTTGGGTACAAAATGGCACCATATCAGCTGTTGAATGCGTGTCATTATGCCATTCAGTTGCGTTGTCGAGTATATTTACCGGATTATCATTTGTTGCCGGAATATCCTGCTCCGGCAGCTGTTGAGGATGCATTGGCAACATATCAATACATAGTATCTCATGCTAAAAAACTGGAAATCA
Organism: uncultured Lachnospiraceae bacterium; assembly: GCA_964605105.1. GTDB lineage: Bacteria > Bacillota > Clostridia > Lachnospirales > Lachnospiraceae > SFDP01. The sequence goes on from CAZSBV010000171.1 coordinate 4,085, forward strand.
ATCCGGAAAAAATAATTGTTTTGGGTGACAGTGCCGGTGGTGCACTTGCAGCGAACGTATGTAATATGGCACAGGCAAAGGGAATGCCGCGTCCATGTGCCCAAGTGTTAATTTATCCTGTCATTGACAATGCAATGAATACAGAATCTATGAAACAATTTCCGGATACCCCTTTGTGGAATGCAAAGAACAATAAAAAGATGTGGAAAATGTATTTGAAGGATGCGACAGAGGAAGAAATTCGTGTTGCAGTTCCCATGAAAAATTCATTGCCGGAAACTCTTTCACCTACATACATTGAAACAACAGAGTTTGACTGCTTACGTGATGAGGCTCTTGCTTACGCGGAACATATTCGTAATGTAGCAGAATACATAGAGGTAAATAAGACAAAAGGAACATTACATGGATATGACTGCCTGTTTGAACACCCAACGGTGCAGGACAG
>CAZSBV010000172.1:0-4517 GCA_964605105.1 uncultured Lachnospiraceae bacterium
CCACATTACTCTTTCCCGCAAATGCCACTTCCATATGTTCATTTTCCGGTAATACGCTGGTAATACCACAAACGGTTTCCAGACTTACATTTTTAATTACCATATTTTTCCCTTTCTTTCTAAAACTGCCATTTATCATTTGATCTTTTGGAATTCATCAAATTGTCCTTGCAGTCCTTCACTTACAGTTAGACAAAAGCATGTTCAATAACTTCGCTCATCTTTTCTACAAATAGGATTTCCACTCCTGATTTAATTTCTTTTGAAATTTCTTCCACATCTTTTTCATTTTCTTTCGGCACTAACACAGTTTTTACTCCGGCTGTTTTCGCAGCAAGAATTTTTTCTTTCAAACCGCCAATAGGAAGTACCCTTCCTCGCAACGTAACTTCTCCGGTCATAGCTACATCTGCGCGGACCTTTTTATCGGTTACCGCTGAAAGAATGGCCGTTGCCATAGTAATTCCTGCTGAAGGCCCATCCTTTGGTACTGCTCCTTCCGGAATATGAATATGGAAATCATATTCTTTGAATGTATTTTCAGGTATCTTATACTCTTCACTTACAGAACGCACAAAGCTGACTGCTGTTCTTGCCGATTCCTTCATGACATCACCTAATTGACCTGTCAGTTCAATATCACCTTTTCCCGGCATCTTATTGACCTCAATCTGTAAAGTATCGCCACCAACGCTGGTCCACGCAAGTCCACGTACAATTCCCACTTCATCTTTTTCATTAATCGTATCTAAAGTATATTTTTTCTTTCCAAGATACTTGCCTAAATTCGTTCCTGATACGCGAATCTTTTTGTCCTTATTTTTTAACAACTCTCTGGCTGCTTTTCGACATACGGTACCTATCGTTCTTTCCAAAGTACGAACACCGGCTTCTCTGGTATAGAACTGAATCATATCTTTCAGGGCAGTATCACTGAAAACCAACTGTTCTTCTTTGATTCCATTGGCTTTTAGCTGCTTCTTCACCAGATGTTTTTTGGCAATATGGAATTTCTCATTGGCCGTGTAGCTGGTAACTTCAATCACTTCCATTCGATCCAATAAAGGACGCGGAATAGTTGATGTGGAGTTGGCTGTAGCAATGAAAAATACATCGGACAAATCCACAGGAATTTCCACATAATGATCACGGAAATGACTATTCTGTTCACTGTCTAATACTTCCAATAAAGCCGAGAATGTATCTCCCTTATAATCATTGCTTACTTTATCAATTTCATCTAATAAGATTAATGGATTTCTTACGCCTGCCTGCTTCAATCCGTTTACAATCCTTCCCGGCATAGCCCCCACATAGGTTCTTCTGTGTCCGCGAATTTCTGCCTCATCTCTGACACCGCCAAGGCAGATTCTTACATATTTTTTATTTAAAGCTTCCGCCACACTTTTAGCAATGGAAGTTTTTCCGGTTCCCGGAGGTCCTACCAGACAGAGAATGGAGCTGTTTCCTTTTTTAGAAAGAGCGCGGACTGCCAAAAATTCCAGAATTCTTTCCTTTACCTGTTCCAATCCATAATGGTCATCGTTCAATTTCTTTTCTGCGCCATCAATATCCAGGTTATCCTTGCTCATTTTATCCCAGGGAAGCTCTAACAAAGTTTCGATATAACCTCTTTCCACAGCATGTTCAGAACTATGGGAAGAAAGATTTTTAAACCGGTTAATTTCTTTTGAAATTTTATCTTTTACTTCCTTAGGTGCTTTTAATTTTCCAAGCGCTGTTTCAAAATTATCCGCATCCGAGCCTTCCTGATCTTCTCCCAACTCCTTACGGATAAACTTCAATTGTTCACGTAACAAAAATTCTTTCTGATTCTCTTCTACTTTACCTTTTACAACTTCAGATAATTTGTTCTTCAGCTTGCCAATTTCAATTTCTTTTGCAAGTATTTTAATCATTTCATCATATCGTTTTCCCACTTCTATACTTTCAAGCACCTTCTGTTTCTTGTCATATGTAAGGGGCATATTGATAGCAAGCTGATCCAGCAATTCTGCAAGACTGTCTGCTCTTTCAATATGAGAAGAAAGACTTTTCGCAATTTTAGGATTTAACATACTGTACTTAGCCAGCATTTCACGAATCTGACGAAGCATAGCTTCTTCTTCCACAGAAAGCTCTTCCTCATCGTCTTCCTGTACTTCTTCTATAATTGGATCTACACTTGCCTGTAAAAATACATCTTCCTCTTTTTCCAAAGCTACTGTTTCCAAGATTTCCAGTTTTGCACGACTGATACCTTCTACCAGAACCCTTACCAGACCTCCCGGAAGTTTGCTCACCTGCTTTACAGAGACAATGGTACCAATGGTATATACCTCGTCCTGTGTCGGTTCTTCTACAGATATATCTTTCTGTGCCACCAGAAAAATTTTTTGTTCCTGCATCATTGCCTGTTCTACTGCAATGATAGATTTCTGTCTGCTGACATCAAAATGTATAATCATATTTGGGAAAATAGTTAAGCCTCTGAGTGCAATTGCCGGCATTACTTCCCACAAATTCATTTCCTTAGTTTCCATGTTTGTTTCCTTTTCAATACTTTAATGTATTTCAATTGTCATATATTTTTTGTAAGAAAGGGCTGTTGTATCTTATTCAACAGCCCTCAAAAATATCTCTTATTCTGTCCTCAATGCTTAATAACACAAGTTCAAATTTCTTCGCCTTAGTAACGGATTACCACAGGCTCACTGGTACCTTCTACCGCTTCTTTTGTGATTTTACACTCACGAATAGTATCGTCCGAAGGAATCTGATACATAACATCCATCATAACATTTTCCATAATGGAACGAAGCCCTCTGGCTCCTGTTTTTCTATCTACTGCCAGATTCGCAATGGCTTCCACTGCCTCATTTGTAAAACTTAGGTTTACTCCATCATAGCTGAATAATTTACGATACTGCTTAATCAAAGCATTTTTAGGTTCTTTCAAAATACGAACCAAAGCTTCTTTATCCAATCCTTCTAAAGATACACTAATCGGAACTCGACCGATAAACTCAGGAATCAAACCAAATTTTACCAAATCCTGAGGTGTGACCTGACGTAAAAGTTCACCAATTTCCATCGTATTTTTAGAAGCTACTTCTGTATTAAATCCAATGGATTTACGGTCTAATCTAGTCTCGATAATTTTTTCCAGACCATCAAATGCACCACCGCAAATGAACAAAATATTGGAAGTATCGATCTGAATCAATTCCTGATGAGGATGCTTACGTCCACCCTGAGGCGGTACACTTGCTACGGTTCCTTCAATAATCTTTAATAATGCCTGTTGTACACCTTCACCGGATACATCTCGGGTAATGGATACATTTTCACTTTTCTTTGTAATTTTATCAATTTCATCAATATAGATAATGCCTTTTTCAGCTCTTTCTATATTATAATCTGCAGCCTGTAAGAGTTTTAATAAAATATTTTCTACGTCTTCTCCTACATAACCGGCTTCTGTTAAAGTTGTAGCATCTGCAATGGCAAACGGAACATTAATAATCTTTGCCAATGTCTGTGCAAGATAAGTTTTACCGGAACCGGTAGGACCAATCATGATAATATTACTTTTCTGTAATTCAATCCCATCTTCATCCTGTTTCGCGGTAATTCTTTTATAATGATTGTATACAGAAACAGCCAATACTTTTTTAGCTGCCTCCTGCCCAATCACATATTCATCCAAATGTTCTTTAATTTCTACAGGCTTTAACAGATTAATATCTTCACTGTCTAAAATTTCTTCTTCATCTTCATATTCTTCTTCAATAATATCAGAACAAATTTCTACACATTCATCACAAATATAAACTCCTGACGGTCCCGCAATTAACTTACGAACCTGATCCTGAGTCTTATTGCAAAAAGAACATCTTATATCAGAATTCCTTGCCATGTTAACTCCATCCTGAAATCATTTTGGATTTAAAGCAAATCACTCCAAAACAATTTACTTTCTATTTAGTCTTTGTTAATGTCACTGTGAGAAGTAAAGATAGCATCAATTAAACCATACTCTTTAGCTTCTTGGGCAGTTTTCCAGTTATCTCTTTCTGTGTCAGCAGCAATTACTTCAATATCTTTACCAGTATTTTCTGCTAAAATTCTGTTTAACTTTTCTTTGGTTCTTAAAATGTGTTTCGCAGCAATTTCAATTTCTGTTGCCTGGCCCTGAGCACCGCCTAATGGCTGATGAATCATAATTTCTGCATTTGGAAGCGCATATCTCTTTCCTTTTGCACCGCCTGCTAACAGGAATGCTCCCATACTTGCTGCCATACCAATACAAACGGTAGATACATCACATTTAATAAAGTTCATTGTATCGTAAATTGCCATACCTGCAGTTACGGAACCACCCGGGCTGTTAATATATAAATGAATATCCTTGTCAGGATCTTCTGCTTCTAAAAATAATAACTGAGCAACAACTAAAGATGCTGTTGTTTCATTTACTTCTTCTCCCAAAAAAACAATTCTTTCTTTTAAAAGTC
>CAZSBV010000173.1:0-4512 GCA_964605105.1 uncultured Lachnospiraceae bacterium
GATACAGTTTCCTTCTTGGTTAAAAATGGTGCAAAGGTGGCTGAAGTTCAAGTAGAAATGGATGAACGTATTGCAGGTGAGAGTTATTTGAATCTAGTAAATTCCATTAAATATATGATTCGTATGTTGATTTCTATAGTAGTAATTCAAAACTTTAGAAAGAGAGGTCGTAGATAGTTATGAGTATAATGCTTAGATTAATGTTAACAATTGTTTCAATTGTAACATTTGTGATTATTGTTAAAAAGATTAGAAATTCAAAGGTGCAGATAGAGACCTCTTTATTTTGGATAGTATTTGCAGCAGGATTACTTTTACTTAGCTTTTTCCCAGAATTAGCTTTTTTGGCAACAAACTTGTTGGGAATTCAGGCTCCAGTTAATTTTATATTCCTATTTTTTATTTTTATCTTGTTAATCCATCAATTTTTTAATTCGATTAAAATATCTGAATTGGAAAATAAATTAAAGGAATTGACACAGGAATTGGCAATAAGAGAGTTGACAAGTAAAGAAGAGAAGGAAAAGAATGAGTAAGATGATGAAAAGAGAAATGAGTCATACATTTACGATTTGTGCATATAAAGAAAGTCCTTTTTTGGAGGAATGCATAAAGTCGATTAAGGCACAGACAGTGAAGTCAAACGTTTTAATTGCAACATCTACACCTAATGCATATATTGAAGGATTAGCTACAAAATACGATATTCCATTGTACATAAATACAGGTGAAAAAGGTATCACACAGGATTGGAATTTTGCTTATAGTAAGGCTGATACTGACTTGATTACAATTGCGCATCAGGATGATGTCTATTTACCACATTATACAGAAGATATTCTGTCTATGGTTCGTAAAGCGGACAAGCCATTGATTGCGTTTACAGATTATGGAGAATTGCGCGAAGGTAAACCTGTAGTTAAGAGCAAACTTTTAATGATTAAAAGAATTTTATTATTCCCATTACGATTTGGAATTTTTAAGAAATCGAAGTTTATTCGTAGAAGAAGTCTTTCTTTGGGGAACTGCATTTGTTGTCCGGCTGTTACTTTTGTGAAAGATAATGTACCTAATCCAGTATTCCGACACGGGTTCCGCAGTAATGAAGACTGGGAAGCGTGGGAAGTGATTTCTAAGTTGGATGGAGAGTTCCTTTATTCAAAGAATGTGGGGATGTACCATAGAATTCATGAAGGTTCTGAGACAAGTATTATTATAGGTGATAATGCTAGAACGGTAGAGGATTTAGTTATGTTTAGAAAATTTTGGCCAGAACCTATTGCAAAGTTAATTGCAGGAATGTATGCGGCCAGTGAGAAGTCGAATCAATTATAGAAAAATACTACTATGTAAGAGAAGAGGATAAGAAAAATGACATTTCAGGATATTATTAAAAAGACGGTTTTAGAGGGATTTCAAGCGGGAGATTTGACAACAACAGTTATAGTACTTACTCTAGGTATTGCATTTTTGTTAGGGATGTTTATCTATTTTATTTATCGTATGAATTCAAGGAATGGATTCTATAATCGCGATTTTAATAAATCACTTGCTTTATTGCCAGTTATTACAGCAGCAATCATGTTAGCAATGGGAAGTAATTTAGCAATTAGTTTAGGTATGGTAGGTGCACTTTCTATTGTACGTTTTCGTAATGCGGTAAAGGATTCGGTTGACTTAACATATTTGTTCTGGAGTATTAGTGTGGGTATTATTGTAGGTGCAAATTTATTTGAGTTGGCACTTATTTTAAGTACAATAATCGCAGTATTGACAATTATATTAGATGTACTTCCGGTTTTAAAAGCGCCTTGTATATTAGTTGTTTCAGGGGAACAGGCAGATATTGAAAAGGAGATATTAGAGAGTATAAAAAAATATACCAAATCCGTTAAATTACGCAGTAGAAATATTAGCAAAAAAGGTGTGGAATGGATTTTTGAAATGCAGACACGCGATGAGAATAAATTAGTAACGGAAATTGCGGCACTAGAGACGATTTTATCAGTTCATTTGATGACACATGATGGAGAGGTACGTTTTTAAGTGTGGGAGGTAGATGCATGGAATATCGAGTAGAGAACAAATATCTTGTTTCAGATTTGGATATTGCGGTACTATCTCAGCGTTTAAAAGTGGTGATGCAGAATGATATTCATCAGGATGGTGACAGTTATAATATTCGAAGTGTTTACTTTGATGATATATGCGATAGTTGTATGCTTGATAATGATGCTGGAATTGATTGTAGAAAAAAATATCGAATTCGAACCTATGATGTAAATGATTCTTTGGTTAAGTTGGAAATAAAAGAAAAATTGAAGGGATTAACCCGAAAACATTCATGTACTCTTTCTCGCGAGGAGTGTCAGACGTTGTTAGAGAATCCTAGTGTATTTCAATTAGGAAAACGAAAAGAACTAAATCAATTACTTCTTCAGGTGAAATGTGTACAAATGCAGCCTAAGTCAATCATAGAATACGAAAGAACAGCATTTGTCCATCCCGTAGGTAATGTAAGAGTGACATTTGATCGAAATATTATGGCGAGCAAGTTTCATAATGATTTTTTTGAGGATCGTATTGTTGGAAAGGTTCCAATTCTGCCTAAAGGATGGCATATATTAGAGGTAAAATATGACGAGTTTTTACCGGATATTATTGCGAAACAATTAGAAATTGGTAAATTGCGAAAAATGTCATTTTCTAAATATTATTTAGGAAGATTGGCTTTAAATGGCGAGTTTGTAGAGTGTTAGGTAAAGGATATGTTGTTTAACAAAAGATTTAAAATAGGTGTATTTGTATTTGTTATAATTTTATTTGCAGTATCAGTATATATGGGGCTATATCGTGAGAATAATTATTGTATGGGGCTTCCAGTGGTTTCTGAAAGTGTATTGAATTCATATATAGAGAATTTAAACTATGATATTACAAATATAAATTATAATGGAGAAGATGTAGCAGTAGATATAAATAGTAAGACGATTTATATTTCACAGCCGAAGAGTGCGTTGGATCATAGCCATACGTTAATTGGTGAGTTTAAATCTAATGATTTTAATTATAGATTATGTTTGTTGAATGATGATAATATAAAGAATATCAGTGACTCTGTTTCAAATGGAAGGCCACTAACATTAATTATAATAAATGGTAATTCGTATTGTCGTGTAAATGTGATTATTAGTACCCTACCGATTATCTCTTTGTCAGGGGAAGAGTCAGGAGAATATAGTAGTAAGGGAAAGCCTGTATATAGTGGTGACATGATTATGATTGCAGGAATGAATCCCGCTACTGATTCTGCAGATACGAGTTTATATTCTGCCAAATGGCATATACGAGGGGCATCAAGTGCGGAAGGAGAGAAAAAACCGTGGAAATTATCACTTAAAAGTTTATCAGGTAATAATTTAGATGCTAATTTGTTAGGAATGGGAGAAGATGATGACTGGATTTTAAATCCAATGAATTTGGATGATACCAAGTTAAGAGAGAAAATTTCCATGGATTTGTGGAATCAGTATATCATAGATTCAAAAGATGAAAATAAAATGTCCACAGGAGAATATGTAGAAGTAATAATGAATGGAGAGTATCAAGGGTTATATCTTCTGCAGAGAAGAGTGGATGCGAAATATTTAAATATTAACAAAAAAACGGATATCATATTTAAGGGGCTTCCAATATGGCAGACAACTGATATATATGCAGGATATGAAATAGTGTATTCTCCGTTTGATTATACGGAATCCTATGAAATATTAAATAATGCGTTAAATAATGAGTCTGGAAATGGAATGGTTTTGAACAATTTTATAAACACGAATCTCTTTTTGAAATTTCTGTCGGCATATGATAACGTCGGATATAAAAATATGTTTTATGTATTAAGAGCAAATGGAGATGGGTATGATCTGTTCTTGGTGCCATGGGATACAGATATGTCTATGGGGCTTGCTTATGCAGATGGTTTTGTATGCAGACATGAAGCAACTATGCGTGATTATCTAGACAGGATGGAGTATGATAAAATGAAGATACTGTATCCAGAATTAGATACCATGATGAGAGATCGTTGGATAGAATTGCAAGACAACGTGTTTGAAGAGGGAGTATTAGAAGATATTATAGAAACGAATATACAGAGAATTACGGAGAATGCAGCTTATATCAGGGATAATGAGCGATGGGGTCTTTACTACGGAGATTTGGATACGATGGATAGTTTGTCAAACTGGTGTAGAGAACGTGTTGAAAAAATGAGTGAGTATTACACCCAGTGAGAAAGATAAAAATTTTCCATAGAGCATTTCATTTGAGATAGAGGGTCATAAAACTTTTTGAGGGTTTATTTTGATGGCTTATTAGATTTTTATCATAAGTTTTTGGTTGTCTTTCATGATGGGCTGGCGTTTTGTGAAACGCCAGCCTTATTAAAATAAGGTAAAGTAAGCCCTCAATCATGAGTACCATCAATTACGAAACCCTGCATTTCTGCAGGGC
>CAZSBV010000174.1:0-2924 GCA_964605105.1 uncultured Lachnospiraceae bacterium
GGATTAAAGATTTACTCTACACAGGATCCTGACATTCAGGCTATTTGTGATGAAATCTATTCTAACGAAGAAAATTATCCTGAAAACAGCAAATGGGCTTTGGATTACCGCTTGAGTATTACAAAAGCCAATGGCGAAGTGGAAAACCATAGTAAAGAAATGTATCGTAAATATTTCCGCGAAAACGGAAAATCCAGCTTTAACCTGCTTTATTCTTCCCATGAAGACGCCTATGCCGATATTGAAATCTATCAGGCAGCTGTTTTGGAAGAAGGCGACGAAATCTTAGCTGAAAGTATCGAGCTTACTCCTCAGCCACAGGTTTCCCTTACAGTTGCAGACCAGAGCACCGGTCATGTAGTTGCTATGATTGGTGGACGCGGCACCAAGGATAAGAGCCGTACTTTGAATCGTGCAACTTCTACTACCAGACCACCAGGATCTACCTTTAAATTATTAGCTTCCTTTGGTCCTGCGGTAGACAGCGGCGGATTTACACTCGCTACCATCGTAAACGATGCTCCATTCTACTACTACGATGGAACTCCGGTTCGTAACTGGTACAGTAACTCTGATACCCCTTATCGTGGATTAATGTCTATCCGTGAAGGTATTTATAACTCATTAAATATTGTAGCCGTAAAAACCATTACCCAGATTACACCTCAATTAGGATTTGATTATCTGGAAAATTTAGGCTTCTCCACTTTGGAAGTCGCTAAAGAAGTTAATGGAAAGATTTACTCCGACATTCAACAGACTTTAGCTCTGGGAGGTCTTACCAATGGTGTAACCAATATGGAATTAAATGCTGCTTATGCATGTATTGCCAACGGCGGAACTTATATCGAACCAAAATTGTATACCAAAGTTGTAGACCATGATGGTAATGTTATCTTAGATAACACTGCCAGCGAAACAAGACAGGTATTTAAAGAAACCACAGCCTATTTGTTAACAAATGCTATGCAGGATACCTTGACCAAAGGTACCGGTACTGCTGCTAACTTCAGTGGTATGCCGACAGCCGGAAAAACAGGTACAGCAACGGATGACCTGGACGTATGGTTTGCCGGTTACACTCCTTACTATACTGCAACTACCTGGACAGGATACGATGATAACAATGCCAAACTCACCGGTGCAGGGCTTACGCTCTCTAAGAGCATGTGGAAAAAGGTCATGAGTGCAATCCACGAAAACCTTCCTTCCAAATCCTTTGAAACACCTGCAAACATCGTTCAGGCAACAGTTTGTGCCCGTTCCGGTAAATTACCAATTGCAGGACTTTGTGACGGAACTTTAAAAACAGAATACTTTGAGACAGGAACAGTACCAACCGCTTCTTGTAACGTGCATTATCAGGGTGCCCTTTGTAATTATACCTTGCAGCCTGCATGTACTAATTGTCCATTCAAAACAGAAGGTATTTTTGAATTGACACCTCCGGAAGATCCATCCTTAGCACAAGGTTCCTCCGGTGTCGCAGCCGCAGGTTATGGCACAACAACTGAATCAAATATCACTCAGAATGCAGACGGCTCTACTACCGTTGGCGGTACTGTAACTACGGATCCTACTACCGAAACAGGAATCGTTACGGATTCCAATGCAAACTATTGTCCACATACTGATGCCTTCATGGCGGACCCAAATAAGGATGCTATGATTGCCCAGCACTGGGCTGAAATCCAACAGAGAAATTCAGCTGCTCAACAGGCTGCTGAAGCTGCTGCTCAGGAACAATAAATTATGATTTCTATGGATGAGAAATGCGAATTGCGCATTTCTCATCTTTTTTCATTTCATAAGAACTTAGATATTTACAATTCGATAGATTATTATATATACTTAACTATATACACTGTAATAGGAGATTTTACATATGGCACGCAAAGAAGATTTTTACTTTAATTCCACTTCCGGAACCACTAAGATTCATGGAGTACGCTATATTCCAGATGGAGAAATCCGAGCTATTCTTCAGATTTCCCATGGTATGGTAGAATATATAGAACGTTATGAGGCTTTTGCCTTATTTTTAAACTCTAAAGGAATTCTGGTTACAGGAAACGATCATTTAGGACATGGAAAGTCTATTAATTCCAAAGATGATTGGGGTTATTTTGCCAAAGAAGATGGCAACCGCGCAGTTTTGTATGACCTCTATCAATTAACTCAGATTACCAAAGAAAAATATCCAAACATTCCCTATTTTCTCTTAGGTCACAGTATGGGATCTTTCTATGCAAGGCAATATTTGTGTGAATTTGGACAAGAACTCTCTGGCGCTATTATCATGGGAACCGGCTGCCAGCCACTAGCATTAGTTCAAATGGGTAGATTTTTAACCAAAGTTATTTCGCTCTTCAAAGGTTGGAATTACCGTTGCAATTTTATTAACAATATGGCTTTTGGAAGTTATAACAAACATTTTGAACCAGCCAGAACTACCAAAGACTGGCTCTCCAAAGATACGGTTATCGTAGATAAATATGTTTCTGATGAATGTTGTAATTTTGTCTTTACTTTAAATGCCTATTACAATATGTTTACAGGAATTTCCCGATTATATGACAAAAATTTATTATCCAATATGCCTAAAAAACTTCCTGTTTTCTTTGTTGCCGGCAAAGACGATCCGGTAGGCGATTATGGAAAAGGCGTTCTAAAAGCTGTAGATATGTTCAAAGATGTAGGAATGCAAAATGTCAAAGTAAAATTATATCCTACCGACCGACATGAAATCTTGAATGAAACAGACCGCGAGCAAGTCTATGAGGACTTATATTCCTGGCTGGATACATTACTATAAAAAACAAACGGCGCATAATACCAACCCGTTTATCAAATGGTACTATGCGCCATATTTTTGTTTATTCTTCTACTTCTTCTAATTCTTCAACTTCATCAGAAGTTGCTTC
>CAZSBV010000174.1:3024-4480 GCA_964605105.1 uncultured Lachnospiraceae bacterium
CTTCATCAGAAGTTGCTTCTTCATCCGTTGCTTCTACTACGATTTCCTCGGACGCTTCTACTACAATTTCATCCGTTACTTCTTCGTCTTCTTCATCAAAGAATTCCACTTCTACTTTTGTTCCACAGTTAGGACAGAATGCACTTCCTGATTTAATCTGACTTCCACAGCCTTTACATTCCACTTCACCTTTTAATTCATTTACTTTGAAGGTTAATTCTTCTACGGCTTTCTTTGCATCACGAATAGCCTGAACATATTCTTCAAATTCACAAGTTACTTCTGCGGATTTGTATGCTTCATAATAAGCTTTTCCGATTTTGTAATAGTTTTTCTTGATTTCAGTTTCAATACCACTGATTTTACCTTTCAAATTAGCAATCTCAGCTACTTTTTTAGCCGCATCTGCTGCTTCTTTTCCTTTCCCTGAAATCATTCCACTTAAATTGTCAAAAAATGCCATTTTAAACTCCTCCTATTTCTTTTTTAACATTTTCATAAATCAACTCTGATTTGTGTACTCCACTTTGCTATTTTTCATGATGCTGTATACTACTGTTCTCTAAATACGATTTCACCGGTTTCATGATTCATACTCTCTACAATTGCTAAAGATTCTACTTGCAATCCCTTTTCTCTTAAAATCTGTCCTCCCTGCTGGAAGCCCTTTTCAACAGCAATTCCAACACCTTCTACAGTCGCTCCGGCACTTCTTACCAAATCAACCAGACCTGCCACAGCGCATCCATTTGCCAAGAAATCGTCAATAATCAGAATATGGTCTTCTTCTGATAAAAATTTCTTAGATACAATAACATCATATACTCTTTTATGAGTAAATGACTCAATTTTGGTAGTGTACATTTCTCCATCAAGATTAATACTCTTTGCTTTTTTAGCAAATACGACCGGTACATCAAAATGCTGTGCAATAATACATGCCAGACCAATTCCGGAAGCTTCAATGGTAAGAATCTTATTGATCTTCTTATCTGCAAATAATCTCTTGAATTCTTTTCCCATTTCATTGAATAGTCTTATATCCATCTGATGGTTTATAAACGAATCAACCTTTAATACCTGTCCTTCTTTTACAACTCCATCTCTTTTAATACGTTCTTCAAGCAATTTCATTTTATTACCCTCATCTCTTATGTGTTGTATCTAATTATAAGTGTTGATTTGTTTTTTTTCAACTAATCTAATTAAATTTGTACATTGTTTATTTTCCTCGAATTCAATAATCGTTATTCTTCCAATTATCCTCTTATATTTCCCAGACCATTTCAGTTTATAATATGTAAAAAAATATTGGTTGACAGACACTTTATCCTGTGCTAAACTATCAATCGTTAGTGATATATTTCACTTGCTGCTATGGCTCAGTCGGTAGAGCGTCGCATTGGTAGTGCGGAGGTCACGGGTCCGATTCCCGTTAGCAGCTGTCGTTAAAAAC
>CAZSBV010000175.1:0-2648 GCA_964605105.1 uncultured Lachnospiraceae bacterium
ACCGCCTGCACCAGAAGACGTTTGCTTGGCTGATTGCCAATACAAGTCACCAAAGTAACAATCTTATCCTCTGCCGTAACTGTAATGTCTTCTCTGATCAGTGCATTCATGGAACGCATGTTTTGGATATCTTCCAGGTAAGTCGCATACACCTGACTATCCGAAAAATCAAAACTGTACATCAGATGTCTGTCGTCGTAGATATATGCTGCAAAAATGGTATAACTTAACTCTTTTTCAGGTGTATAAATATATACCTTTGTGTTTTCTTCAAAAAAGGAAGCATCCTCGAATTTATGTAATCCGGCAAACATGGTTCCATTTTTCATGTTGTGACCATAAATTACCGTATTGTTATCTGTAAAATCTTTGGAATTCAGATTCTCGGTGTAAATACATCCCGGATATCCATAGGACCCATCAATGTTATAATTCAGGTAATAGGTATTATCCGTGGCATGCTGCAAAATAGGATAATCAATGACTGTTCCCGGCACAGTGATCCAGGCATACACATCTTCATTTATCTCCCACATACCGGCAAAGTCTACAGGACAGCCTTCGTATACTTTTGCTTCCGTTTCCTCTGTAGTACCTTCCCCTTCTGTATCCTGAATCTTGTCATCTTCAGAAACTTCGGTTTCATTTGTTACTATACTTTCTGCCTCATTATCCTTTTTATGCTCATCATACAGAGCTTCCATTTCTTCCTGTGTCATGACCGGTTTTGCTTCTGTATAGGTCGCCTCCAGAGCCGCCTGCTCTTTGGCTTCCTTGTAAGCAAACACTCCACCTACAACAGCTCCGACTACCAGAACACTGGCCAGATACACCACGACTTTTCTGATAAATTTATTTTTCATGTCTTACATTCTCCTAATCCAGGGAATGATTCATAACCCTGAATTATCTATTTCTTAGATTTCTACTCCCACGCTTCCACGACAATCTTCATTGGATAGGCATTGGACTCATTGCCTTCCCCATCGGTCACGGTTACCGTTACGGTATAAGTTCCCGCTTTATTTTTGTCATAGTCACCTTTTACTTTCAGAGACTTTAATAAAGTTTCGTAATTGTCTTTATCATCATGCAGTCCTTCAATGACATCGACCCACGCCGGTGACTGTCCGGCTTTTGTTTTGATTTCCTGACTGCGGAAAACCATGGTCGGTCTTCCGGGATTCTGCTTGGATGTCACGGTCTGGGTTTTGTTACTTGCTTCTCCTGCTGTTGGAAGTGCCTCACCCTCTTCTTCGGAATCTGCACTTTCTGCATCTGCATCGTCGTTATCAGAATCCTCTGCCCCTTCTGCATTTTCATCGGATTCCTCATCTCCTTCTTCCTCAGATCCGGAATCTTCATTCTCTTCTTCCGACTCACCATCATCAGAATTCTCTGTTCCCTCCCCGGATTCCTCATTTTCCTGATTTTCCGGAACTTCTTCTGCTTCCTCCTGCTCTGCTCCTTCTTCCGCTTCCTTCACATCCATGACCACCGTACAGGTTGCTTTTCCCACATTGCCTGCACTGTCTGCCACTCCGTAAGTTATGGTTGCAGTTTCTTTTTCTACATCTGTAACAATCTTCTCAATGACTACAGAATCCGTCAGTTCTCCATCCTCTTCATCAAAAGCTGTAACACCCTGGAATAGCTCTTCTTCTTCTATTTCTGCGGCATAGACCAATCCAACATCGGACAAAAAGATTTCCGGTGCATTTTTATCTTTTCCCAAAAAGAAAATGCCGCAAGCCACCAGAAGTACGATATTTACAATTCCTAAAACAATTCCACCAGTCTTCTCATTCATACTCGCTCCATCCCCAGTATCTTAAGTGCTATTGATTTTTCATGACTAATCAGAACACCTTTCCTACGTACTTAAAATCTTACTTCTCATAGTCATTTCCATAATATTTACCGTAATACTTGCCATAGTACTTACCGTAATAACTCTTCTGACTGATATTTACCTTATTTAATACACAGCCCAGAATGCGGCATTCAGCCACTTCTAACTGATCTTTTACTTTCTGGGCAAATTTATAACTGATCTCATTACTTGCAATCACGATGACACATCCGTCACACTGTTTCGCAACAATGGCACTGTCGATAACACTTCCCAACGGCGGAGTATCAATAATCACATAATCAAACACACTTCTTAAACTTTTCACCATGCTGGCAAAATATTTTCCTCCAAGAAGTTCACTTGGGTTTGGCGGTACCGGACCGGAAAATGCCACATACAGATTTTTCACATTGGTTGTGCAGTACACTTCATTAAAACTCTTCTGGCCGCTCAGATAATGGGTCAGCCCATACTTTACAGCACCGGTTTTATATCTTCCGACAAGTACGGATTTGCGAAGATCTGCATCGATTAAAATAACTTTTTTTCCACTTTCCGCAATGGCTTTTGCCAGATTCATGGATATACTGGACTTTCCCTCATTGGGAGTACAGCTGGTTATAGCGATGACTTTAATATCATCTCCGGCAAACTCCAGATTGGCTCGAAGTGTTTTATAAGCCTCTTTGGTACGAAAATCCATTTCGTGGTCTTCTTTTAACGTTACCGACTGCTGTTTTTCTATTTTTATTTCTGTTTCCTTAATTTCTTTTTGTTCCATCTATCTGCCTCA
>CAZSBV010000175.1:2748-4457 GCA_964605105.1 uncultured Lachnospiraceae bacterium
CTACTTTTTCTTTTTCTTCACCGGTTTCTTCTTATTATTCTTCACTGCCCCCTGCTGGGTATCCAACGGAATCAACGCCAACGTACTAAGTCCCAGATACTTCTCCACATCATCACTGGTCTTTATCGTGTCATCCAAAAAGAAAACGACTAAGACCACTGCTATCACAAGAAAAGCTCCAATGCACCCGCCAAGCAAAGTCCATTTCGTAATGCTTGGTCCCGCTTTTTCCATAGGAAGATTCGCGGTTTCCACCACATTTACAGCTTCGATATCCATCACGTTTTTAATATGAACTGCTGCTTCTTCCCTGACACTGTTAGCAATATTCATTGCCATCACAGGATCGGTATCGGTTACCGTAATAGACAGGATTCGGGTATCCGTCGGTGTGGTCACTTCTACTTTTTCCAACATAGCTTCATAATCCATACCTTCATCAATTTCTGTCAGTTTCAGTTCTTCAATTACTTTTTCCAATACCAATCGGCTGGTGATCAGTTCCGCATAGTCTTTGGTCAACTGAGTTCCCAACTGCACATCAGAATAAGTCACGGTATTTTCCTGCTGCTTATTTAAAATGTAGATCTTACTGGTAGATTCATAGGTCGGTGCAATCAAGAATGCACTGATGGCAAACCCGATCATGGCTGTCAGCATTCCCACCAATACAATGAGCCACATCTTACTGATGAGCAGAATAAATACCTCACGTAAGTCAATCTCTATTTCATCATTACTGTACTGCTTCGTTTCCACTTCTTTCGTTCCTTCTCTTTCTTCGAATTCACAAATAAGCTGCTTCACTTATTTGTTTTTATCTATATTCTTTTACTAATTTCTAATTCAAGATATTCTCAGATTCTTAATGACTGCCTGTGGGTTCTCAAACAAAATCTCTTCTGCTCTTTTTTTCCCTAACTTCTTATTTAAATAGGAAGCAGTGTCTCTCATTCTTGGACTTCTTTTCCCTGTACTATGAGCATCTGTTCCCACAAAATCCAGCAATCCATTTTTCATAATATATCTGGCTCGTTTGCCCATTTCATCGAACATACCTCCCTGGAAGGAAGAGGCATTTACCTGAATCAGACCGCCATGGTCCTTTACTCTCTGAATACGTTCTCTTTTCTGAAACAGACATTCATATCGTTCTGTGTGGGCCAGAATCGGTATATATCCATAGCTGTCCAGTTTTAAAATCCCATCTCTTAAATAGGAATATTCTGTCATAGGATCGAATTCTACCAATACATACTGGCTATCCGCCAAAGTACATATCTTTCCCTCTTCCAAAAGCTCTGCCACTTCACTGCGGTAATAGATTTCATTTCCCGGATACAACTTAATGGAAAATCCCCAATCCTCCATTTCTTCCTCTACCCTCGCGATAGTTTCCTTAATCTGTTCTACAGAGGCACTTTTTCTGGATGCAAAAAAATGAGGGGTCGCTATGATTTCTCGAATTCCCTCTTCATAAGCTATCTGAAGCATTTCTCTGGTTTTCTTTAAATCTCTGGCACCATCATCCAGTGCCGGCAAAATATGACTATGTAAATCGATAAATCCATCCATACGATTACCTCTTTTACTCATATTTTTAAAAGTAAATCCATATATTACATATAGTCCACGATTCAAATACTTTAGTATCGGGTAAATTTTAGCAATACTAAAGTATTTTGTCAATACTTTAGTATTGCGATTAT
>CAZSBV010000176.1:0-4423 GCA_964605105.1 uncultured Lachnospiraceae bacterium
TGTCCTGTAAGCATTAAGTTTAATTTTTCCAATGGATCTCCGGTAGGATTTTCCACTTCTATTTTTACCCCTGTTTTTTCTTCAATAGCCTTTGCTACAGGGTCATCAAAGGTATTGCTTCCTGAGTTCTTATCAAAGAAAGTGATGGTAATAGGCTCTGCACTCTCTTCTGTCTGTGCAGTATCTCCTGCACTTTCTGTGTTGTTTCCTGCTCCACATCCTGCCAATAGTCCAACAGTAAGTGTCAATGAAGCAAGAATAGAAATTACTCTTTTAAGTTTCATAATTACTCTCCCTTCTTATTATGTATTTCTAACTCTTAACTGAGCCTAACATAATCCCTTTTACAAAATATTTCTGAATGAACGGATATACTAAAATAATTGGTATGGTTGCAACCATTGTTGCTGCCATTCGAATACTGTCCGGAGTAATTCCCTGGGCAGATTGATTGGCCGCCTGATTCGCTGCAGTGGTCTGATACTGATTAAGTATCTCCACCAAAATAGACTGCATAGTTTTTAAATTCTGTGAATTGGTATATAAGTAAGCATCAAACCATGAATTCCAATGACCGATTGCTACAAACAATCCAATGGTCATAATGATTGGCTTTGCCAGCGGTAACACAATTCTTGTAAATACATACAGGTCATTAGCTCCGTCCAGTTTTGCGGCTTCAAACAAAGCCTCAGGCATGCTTTCAATATAGCTTCTTACTAAAATCATATTATAAACACTGATCAAATTCGGAAGAATAAACACCCAGAAGTTATTCAGCAAATGAAGATTTTTTAAAACCATATAATATGGAACCAGTCCTCCGCCAAAATACATGGTAAACACAAACAATAAAGTAATGGGCTTTCTGCCTAATAAATCTTTCCTGGACAAAACATAGGCCATAGCACTGGTCGCCAGTACTGCAAGAGGAGTACCTATTACAGTTCGTGCCACGGTTACCAAGGAAGCATGTACAAAGGTATCTCTTCCCAAAATTTCTTTATAACTTGCAAAACTTAACTTACGAGGCAAAAAATACAATCCGCCTCTCATAGCATCTGTTGCATCATTAATAGATATAATAAAAATATTCCAAAACGGATAGATACAAACAATTGTAACCATCAGCAAGAACACAACCACGAATATATTTAATAATTTATCTGAAATTCTTCCATTTCTATTTATGACGTTGTTTTTCATCGTTACCTCCTAAAACAGTGCTTCATTATCATCACTAAATTTCTTGGACAATTTATTAGCTCCCATAACCAGAATAAATGATACTACTGACTTAAATAACCCTACTGCAGTACCATAAGAGTACATTCCGTTTTTTAAACCATAACGATAAGAATAAGTATCCAATACATCCGCATAATCCAAAATAGAATCATTTGCCATTAACAACTGTTGTTCAAATCCTGTACTTAACACTCCACCGACAGCAAGAATCAACAGGACAATGATTGTTGGTTTTAATGCCGGTAACGTAATATACCAGATTTTCTGCACTCTGCTGGCACCATCTACGTCTGCTGCTTCATACATATCCTGACTGATACCTGAAATCGCTGATAAATAAATAATTGCATTGTACCCTAACACCTTCCATGCATTTGCAATCGCAATGATCCACCAAAAATACGGCCCCTTCTGGAAAAACAAAATCTCTTCCTCTATAAAACCAAGAGCCATCAGCAGATTATTGATCACTCCGTTCGAAGATAAAAAGGTAATAAAAATATTCGCCGCAATTACCCAGGAAATAAAATACGGTAAATAAGAAGCTGTCTGAACAAATTTTTTTGCCTTCTGATTCTGGACCTCATTCAAACAAATCGCCAAAATAATTGGTAATGGAAAAGAGAATAGTAATGTCAACATACTTGTTGCCAGCGTATTTCTCATAATTTTCACAAAGTCAGTTTGAAAAAAATACTTAAACCAATCCAATCCCACAAACGGCGAATTGATAAGATCTTTAAAGTACCCCTGTCCTCTTGGAACATAATTTACAAATGCCATATAAAGACCGGTCATTGGCGCATAGCAAATAAAAATTACCCAAACTAACGCCGGCAGCAAGAGTAAAAACAAATATCTTTGATCCCAAAGTATTTTCAGCGTTCCTTTTTTATTTTTCTGATTCATACCTTTCTCTCCTTTGTTATATTTGCACAATATTTTTTTAATATTAAAAATTATATCAGTGATTTTCCACAACTTACAACAAAAGTATTTTATAAAACATATCATTTTTTTACACTTTTTTATTATTCTTTAATAAAAAATGTTGTTATCTTACACTTTGTACTGTTATCTTACACTTCTGTATCATCTTCCTTTCCGCGAAGACGCATCCTCACGGAGTTTTTTATCTCATAGGAAGAACTTTCCTATAAGATAAAAAAACAGATGCTCCAAATAAATGCAGCATCTGTTTGGATTTTACCTATTCATTTTTTACATATTGCATACAGGAATTGTTACCGCTAACCGGGTTCCTTTTTGATATTCACTGTCTATGGACAGACCATATTGCTCTCCATATTGTAATTTTACACGAATATTTACATTTTTAATCCCAAATCCCTCTTCCGAAATTGCAAGCTCTTTTTTAAGATTTTCCAATTTTTCCTTTTCAATACCAACTCCATCATCTTGAACACCGTACTCAATATGATCTCCGGCTCTTTTCACAGAGACCCCGATGTGTAACACACCCTCTTCTTTTCTTCCATGAAGAACGGCATTTTCCACAAGAGGCTGTAATAAAAGCTTAATAGTCTGACACCCCAATATACTTTCATCAACATCATATTCTACTTGTATGGAATCTTCGAAACGTATTTTTTGGATCTTCATATAATAATCCACTAAGGCAATTTCTTCTTTTATGGTTACGATTTTTTTCCCTTTCTGCAATGACATGCGATAAAAATTGGCAAGATATCTCACGCTTTGAACAGTTCTTCCTTCCCCCTCTTTTATTGCCAGAGATGAGATCACAGAAAGAGCATTGTATAGAAAATGAGGATTGATCTGTTCCTGTAATAAGTTTAATTCACTTGACTTTATAAGAATTTTCTTTTCGTAATTTTCCCTTACAAGAAAACGGATCTGATCCCGTAATTGATTACATCCCCTGGCAATCTGTCCTATCTCATCTTCCGCTGCTTCACTCAATGAAAAATCATAATTATCATTTCCCATTTTTTCCATCGCAATCAAAATCTGTGTAACTCGCTTTTCCGTATGTTTGTTATACAAAAGAGAAACCACAAACATTAAAATGGTAGAAACCACAAATATCAATGCCAAATTTCCTGTGCTTTGAATCATACCATCATAAATATTATATTCCGCAGACAAACATATGAGCTGTGCTCCCAACTCCAACTGCTGCTTTTTTATAATGACATTATCATTATTAATACGCAAAATACATCCATCTTCACAGTTTTCCCAATTCGGTATGATCTGCCCCATATTATTGTAAGCAAGATCCACATCTGAGGATGCTAATATCTTACCCTCTTCCGTCACCAGATAATGATTCTTATCACTGCTGTTTTTCTGCAGCAGACTCTCTATTTGCTGTCTGTCAATCTGCAGATACAAATAATTTTCAACAGAACCACTGTCATAATAATTCATTTTCCTGATAACACCTATATAACTTTTCCCATTTTTTTCTACATTTCCGAAAAATACAGGTTTACCATTATATTTCTTTGCCACTTTTAATGCATCCGTCGGCAGATCCTCCGTAGAATAAAAATAAAAATTATCGGAAGGCAATGTCGTATTAGTACTATAAAAACTGATTCTGTCTATTTCCGAAAATACACCCGATACATTTTTTATATAATTATCAATATAAAAAAACATATCCTCAAATGACAAATTGGAATAGTCTACACTTAAATAAATGTATAAAGGCTGATTCATGTAAATCATATCAACAATCGCATCATAAGAGTCTAAATGAGAATTGATATTTTTCGCAGTAGTATTTACATGATACTGCAGATCCTTCATTTTTTCTTCCTTTGTCGTAGTATAAATTGTCCGATAACTATGCCATGTTATAGCTGTCAGCGGCAGTACCGCGGTTACAATATAAATAAGCATCATTTTTTTGAAAAAACTCAAATTAGTAAACCATTTTCCGATATTCATTTGGACTTACTCCATATTTTTTCTGGAAACTCTGAATAAAATAAGATACATTTTCATACCCACAATCCATAGCAATATCTTTAATCCTATAGGATTTATTCTTCAGCATTTCACATGCTTTTTCCATTCGATAATCAATTAAATACTCGTGAATAGTACTTCCTGTACCTTCCTTAAAAATGGAACGAAGATAATTAGGAGATAAATTCAGCTGTTCAGCAATTTCGTTAATATC
>CAZSBV010000177.1:0-4419 GCA_964605105.1 uncultured Lachnospiraceae bacterium
AGTTAGAAAGAATGGAAGATATGGGAAGTGCCCACAATTTCCGTGTAGAAATGGCAAAACATAAATGTTCTGAAGAAGAAGCTAGAAAATTAGCCAAAGAACATATTTTTGATAGAACTGTTATCTTTGGTCTTGGTACAACAGGTATGTTCATCGGCGATCTGATTCGTCAGAAATATCCTGAAAGCAAGATTGTATTTGTAGCAAGAAGTGAAAAAGACAGTCCTAAGATTTCTTTCGCATTAGAACAGGCAAAAGCAGATTATGTTAAGAGCTGCTATGATACCAATGAAGAATTGGCAAAAGCAATCTGTGATGAACTGGGCGGAACAGCAACTACCTTTATCGGAACCAGCGGAAGTAATATAGAACATGAAATTGCTTTCAAATATGGAGTGCTCGGCTGCAACGGCATTTACAACAGTTTTTCATTAGGACCGGTGGTTTCCTTTGATACTATGCCATTTGGATTTAAAAATCATCTGATTCTTTCTTCTATCAACTTCCGTCAGGCTCATATGGAAAAAGCCATTGAAATTCTGGCAAAGAGCCGCTACAACGAAATTGTGGAATTGATTGATAAAGAAGAATTTATCAAAGATCCTATGGATGCTTATGAAAATAAGATTTTCTGCAAAGGTGCACCATTAAAAACAGCAGTGGTTTGGAATGAAAAATATATTGATTTTGAAAGATAAGTATGAAAGAGGTATAGAAATAAATTTTTAGTCAGAAGAGGTCTGATACAAGGACTTCTTCTGCAACTAATGGAGGATCATAGATATGAAAACAATTTTAATTAATCAACCTGGTGAAATCAAAGTAACAGATACTCCTATGCCGGAAGTGAAACCCGGTGAAGCTTTACTTAGAATTAAATATTGCGGCATTTGCGGAGCAGATGTAGCTAGTTTCACCGGAAACCAGCCTTTTACGACATACCCACGAATTCCGGGACATGAATTCAGTGCAGAAATCGTAGAAATTCCGGAAAACAAATATGGTCTTAAACCGGGCGATGTGGTTACCGCTAATCCATATTTTAACTGCGGTGCATGTTACTCCTGTGAAAGAGGATTTGTAAACTGCTGTACAGATAACCAGACTATGGGTGTTCAGAGAGACGGAAGTTTCTGTGAATATGTAGCAATGCCTATCGAAAGAATCATTCCGGGTATGGGACTTTCCGCAAAAGAACTGGCTTTAATCGAACCATTCTCTATCAGTTATCATGCATTATCCAGAGCGCATATCGAACCTACTGACAAAGTACTGGTAGTGGGTGCCGGTCCAATTGGATTGTTTGCTTTGATCAGTGCGAAACTTCGTGGAGCAACTGTTTATGTATCTGATATGTTGGCGGGACGTTTGGAAACAGCATTAGAATACGGAGCTGACGGTGTTATCGATGTTTCCAAGAAAGATTTAATGGAAGCAATGGAAGAAATTACAGGCGGCAAAGGATTTGATGTTTGTGTAGAAGCTTGTGGTTTATCTGCAACATTCATGAATTGTATTGATGCAGTAGCATTTGCAGGAACAATTATTTTAATCGGTAACGGCAAAAAAGAAACTACATTCCTTCATTCCATTCTGTTAAAGAAAGAATTAAATGTATATGGAAGCCGTAATGCATATACCAAGGACTTCAAAGCATTAATCCAGTTAGTAGCCAGCGGTAAAGTAGATGTGCTTAAAATGGTAAGTGAAGTATATTCCGTAGACGAAGCTGACAAAGCTTTTGAAGCTCTGGTACATAATGATGGAACTTTGAAGAAAGTATTAATTGAAATGTAGGAGAATGCCTATGATTATAGATGCACATTTACATTTATGGAACAAACAGCACGGTATGGTGAATGGAAAACCGGTTTATGATATCGGAGGCGGAAAAAGTGATTTTGGTGGAGTTATCCGCCAGATGATGCCCCCATATATGAATGACGGTTGTAACAGTGTAGAAAGATTGATTGCTAACATGGATTTTGCTCAGGTGAATGGAGCAGTGGTAACACAGGAATACATTGATGGCAATCAGGACGAATACTTATTAGAATGCAAAGCAAAATATCCGGACAGAATTCGTATTTGTAGTTTGTATGAAGAAAATGATAACTACAGATTGGATGGTTTTGATGGTATCAAAATCTGTGCCGGAAGATTAACCAAAGTAAAATTAGGTGAATTATCCGACCTTTTTGGAAGAGCAGATGAAAAAGATATGTTTATCTCCATCGATATGGCAGATGGTGATGTACAGGTGGCAGAATTACAGAAGCTAATCGATGAATATCCGAATCTTAGAATTGCTATCGGACATTTTGGAATGGTAACTATAGAAGGATGGCAGAAACAGATCGAACTTGCCTGCAACAAAAATGTATATGTAGAAAGCGGTGGGATTACCTGGTTGTTTAATTCAGAATTCTATCCATATCCTTCCGCAGTGGATGCTATTTTGGAAGCAAAATCTATTTGCGGCATGGAAAAACTGATGTGGGGCAGCGATTATCCAAGAACCATGACTGCCATTACATACCGTATGTCTCAGGATTTTGTGACTAAATCAGACAAATTGACTGAAGCGGACAAAAAGCTGTTCTTAGGTGAAAATGCTAAGAAGTTCTATCGTTTTGCCGATATGCCTGAGATTCCTTATACGGTTCATATGGCAGAGTAACAGATTAATATAAATGATTTGCTTATTAGAATTTGAAAAACAGTAGTTGATACATGGATTTATATGTTTCAACTACTGTTTTTATTTGCGGAAATGCTTCTTGCGAACAAGATTATGCGAATTATTTACACAATCACTAACTGTCTTTGAAATTCATTTCGAAATTCGGCTTTAAATTTATCAGCCACAACGCTTTCGTAAATATGAGCGGCTTGAATGTCTTTTTCCAACATAGATAAAGCAACACCATCCATTTTCTTAACGGAGTCAGATAACTTGGAAATCAATGGAATAGAAGAATGCTTTTTGATCTCGTGTAACAAGGGTGAAGCATCTTTTCTAAAACCTAAGATTCGGGCATATTGCCCATATCCTTCATTTTTGTTCAAAGCAAGATTCCCTTTTTTGAATAAATCGTAATCAGATTTCTTTAAATCTAACATAATATGAAGTAAACTTCGGGCAATGCGAGTATATGTGAGTTCTTTTGTCTTTAACAAATCACAGAAAGAATCAAAATTTTGATATGAATTTAAATTATTGTAGATTCTATCTGCTAAATCAGGACTTACATCAAGATAATCAACTAAAGAAACACGATTTTCTAATAATAATTTATATTTTAGTAGAAGAGAAAAGTCTTCCGTGGAAACCGGAGCAGAGATACCCCAGCTTTCTTTTAATATATTTAAGCTGCTTTCAGGCATATGTGAAAGGAGAGTATCAAAAACAGTTACTTTATTACCAAATGGTTCAGTGCAAAAACTTGGAGCAGAATTTGCCCCTTGTTCCAGCAATACTTTTCGAATAGATGTCGCGGAAGACAATTTCCCGGCTTCTGATAATACCTCATCATGATACAAATTATCTTTTCTTGAAATCGTCATAGGTGTAATGGAAGAGCCGAAGTAGTTCAACGCCCGACAATATTCAATTCCAAGAATATTATTGGAAGAAGATAAAAAAGAATCTTCCAAATCCGGAAAAAATTCTTCCAAAGTCTTTGCTCTGGCTTTGGGAAAGGAAAGTCCTTGTTTTAAGAAAAACTGTAACCGTTCTTTATATTCATTGGGTTCTGTTGTTAAAAAGTCAGCTATGTTTTTAATGCAATTAATATTCCCTGACTCACTTCCGAACACAAGAGAATCTACCACACCTAACTTGTCCAAAATCGAAACTGCACCAAAAGCAAAGCCTTCTGCAGAAGCAGTGGCAAAGCACACCGGCAGTTCTAAGACCAAATCAGCGCCACTGTATAAAGCCTGCTTTGTACGGGCATATTTATCTATAATGGCAGGAGTTCCCCGTTGAGTAAAATCACCACTCATGATGACAATATTATAATCACAATTCGTAATTTTTTTGGTTTTTTCCATGTGATATTTGTGACCTTCATGAAAAGGATTGTATTCAGAAATTATAGATGATATTCTCATAAATGGTACTCCGTCTGAATTGTATTTTTGATATAAATTTACGGGGAAGAAGCACTCTTTGTCAATAGAATTCAACGAAAATATATGTTATATAATTAGGGGAATACAGCAATACATGTCTAAAATTTTATACAATTTTTTTCTTGTAAAATATTGTATACAAATTTTAAATTCGTTATAATATAAGTATCTTGGTGACAAGCGGTTTGTCATCGAAAATAGAAGTATTTCAAATTGGGAGGGATTACTATGTCATACATAGAGTTAATCAAGGACAAAGCAAGACAAGACAAAAAAACAATC
>CAZSBV010000178.1:0-4389 GCA_964605105.1 uncultured Lachnospiraceae bacterium
TTTTAACAGGTGCCGGTACAAGTGAATTCGTTGGTAACTCCTTATTCCAGGCATTAAACGAAAAATACAATTATAAGGTAAAATCTTATGGAACAACAGACATCGTTCCTTCACCGGAAAATTTCCTTTCCCGCACAAAACCTACTGTATTAGTAAGTTTTGGTCGTTCCGGAAATTCTCCTGAATCCATCGGAGCAGTAGATGCAGCAGAAGTAGTTTGTGAAAATATTTATCATCTTTTTGTTACATGTAATAATGAAGGTGCTCTTTCCAAACGTGCCGAGACACAGGACAATTGCTATGCAATTAACTTAACACCGGAAACACATGACCAGTCATTTGCTATGACATCCAGTTTCTCTAATATGTATATGGCTACATATTTAGCATTTAACTTAGACAGATTAGAAGAGTTAACAGCAGAAATTGAAAAAATTTGTGTGGCTACAGAAAACTTCTTAGACAACCAGTATGGTATTGCACAGAAAATTGTTGATGAATTCAAATTTGAAAGAATCGTTTACCTTGGCAATATCGCATTAAAAGGTGTTTCTCAGGAATCTGCATTAAAGATGTTAGAATTAACAGCCGGACAGGTTGCTACTATGTACGATTCACCATTAGGATTCCGTCATGGTCCAAAATCTATTATTGATGATACAACATTAACAGTTGTTTACTTAAGTGATGATGCATACAAGAGACAGTATGAAGTTGATTTGATTAAAGAAATGGGACCTCAGAGAAAAGGTAACAAGATTGCAGTAGTTATGAACACACCTTGCGAAGGTTTAGACGAATTGGTTGATTATCAGTTAGTAATGGATTGTGGAAAAGCTATGGAAAATGTATTCCTTGGATTTGAATACATTGCATTTGCTCAGACACTTGCTGCTTTAAAATCCTTATCTCTTGATATTACACCGGACAATCCATGTCCAACAGGTGAAGTTAACCGTGTTGTTAAGGGTGTAACATTATATCCATACGTTTTAAAATAGGAAAAATGTATAATTTAAATCATAACAAAAGAGAGATTGCAAAGGCGCAATCTCTCTATAAATAATAAGGAGGACTACACCAATGGTAGGTATTTTAATTACAGGACATGGTCATTTTGCAACAGGTCTTGCATCTAGTTTACAGTTAATCACAGGTATCACGGAAAATGTTGCTTTAGTAGATTTTGAAGCAGATCACTCTACAGATACTTTAAAAGCAAACCTTCACAAAGCGATGGACAGCTTAAAAGAATGTGATGGTATTTTAGTTTTATCTGACTTAGCAGGTGGTTCACCATTTAACAATGCTTCTTTATGTAAAGCAGAACGTCCTGATCAGAAAATCGAAGTTCTTGCAGGAACAAATCTTCCAATGATTATTGAAGGCGCTTCCATGATGGCTGCTTTTGATGATCCGTTAGAATTAGCAGAAACATTAATCCCAACAGGTAAAGATTATATTGTACGTTTCGAATTAGTAAAACACGAAGACGAAGCGGATGAGGATGGAATCTAAGCATGAATTGGGAAGTAATTCTTTGGACTTGTGTAACTCTTGTCGTTATCATGGGTATTTTCGGGATTATCATGTCAGTTATTTCTGCTACTAACATGAAAAAACGTCGTGAAAATATGAAAAATCTTTATGAAGGTCTGGCAATTGGCAGTCAGGTAATGTTTGCCGGAGGGATTTACGGACGCGTAGTAGGGATTGAAGAAGAAACAGTTAATGTTGAAATTGCAAAAGGTGCAATTATGAAAATCGACAGATTTGCAATTCAAGCTATTGTAAAATAAGAACTATAAAGGCTGTAGCATTTTTACATGCTACAGCCTATTTGCTCTTTGTACTATTTAAAATGATAATCCTGCACTTTTTCTAGCCTCTTCTAAAACTTCAATAACGTCCAAGGCAACATCCAGTCTTCGATAACATTCATCATAGTTATTGTTAGATACTAACTCTACCAATCCGAGCATTTCGTATGACCATGGATTTTCCGGAAGCTCAAAATGAATATCTTCCTCGTTTCGACGGACAATGGTCACACTTTGACAGGTACTTGGACTTGGAGTTACTTTGATGTATCCTTTGTCGCCCAGAATCTGGACACCGTTTTCACAGAAAGTATCTTTGGCGGCAGTACACTGACACATGAAATCTTTGTACTTCATATATAAAATACCATTTGTATCGATGCCATTTTCAAATAGAGTTGCATGATAATCGACAGACTCAGGTTTGCCAAAAAGACCAACCATAAAATAAACGTTATACATGTTTAAATCCATGAGACAGCCGCCGGAATATTTAGGATTAAATACATTTGCTACATTCCCTGCAAGAAGAGCGTCATAACGGCTGGAATATTGACAGAAAGTACCACTTGCCATTTTCAAATTACCGATTAAAGGCAAATTTTCCTTAATTAATTTATAATTCGGATGGAACATAGGTAAAATAGCTTCAAATAAATATAAGTGTTTTTCTTTTGCAATGGTAATCAATTCCTTTAACTCTTCCGAAGTCGTGGTAAAAGGTTTTTCACAAAGAACGTGTTTCCCTGCAAGTAAGGCTTTTTTGCTCTGTTCGTAATGGACAGAATTGGGAGAACATACATAAATCCAGTCTAAATCTTCATCACCGAGCATATCATCTAAAGAAGTATATATTTTATGGATATGGAACTTCTCTGCTAAAGCCTGTCCTTTTTCGTAGGTTCTGGAAAAAATGGCTTCGCAGTCAATTCCTTCTGTATTTGCCATATTTTCTAAAATAGTATCCATAATAAAGCTGGTTCCGATAGCACCGATCTTCATAGTAATAGTTCATTCCTTTCTATCATCTGGCAGTGGATGCCATATTTGGTATCATGAAGGTTAAAATTGATTGAACATCTGCTTGGAGTATTCGCTGGGAGCCATGTTGTATTTGTGGGTAAAGGCTCTGGAAAAATAATGAATCGAATTAAAACCAAGCAAAAGAGAAATTTCGCTGATAGAATACTTCTGCTCACGGATCAACTGACAGCTCTTTTCCAATTTCAGATCGCTAATGTACTTCTTGGGTGTCTGGTCCAGATTCTCCTTGAATAATAGCTGAAGGGAGGATCTGGAAATGGAAAATTTCTGACAGATCTCTGCAATAGTCAAAGGCTCACAGATACATTCATCAATATAGGTTAAAATACGTTCTAATAATTCATCCTGATAATGCTGACGTGTAAGGGAAACAGGTTTTTCCTCTTTGCGGGAAAGAAATTCACAACGTAAAAGGCGAATTATAATCTCCTGTAACAGACAGGTCATCAGGCTGTTAAGGTAAGGAATTTGAATGGAGCTTTCCTGTACAAAATCCTTTAACAGAGTGTAAATTTTTTTGTCGTAGGTGAAGACTTTGTTCAGTAACAGATCGTTTTCTGCATTATGTGCTTCCGGAGTAAGATTGACCATGGAAAACACAATGGTAATGTAAGAACAGGACTGACCTTCTGAAATATGCTGGGTATGAAATTGTCCCGGGCCATAAATCATTAATTCTTTTTCGTTGATAACATAATCGGTATTTTCAATGGTGGTCTCCAGAGAACCGCGGTCTACAAAAGTTAATTCATAATAATCGTGTTTTTCACCCTTAAATTCATAACCGGCGTTACGGACATTGTAATAATATCCAAGAATTTCACGAATCTGAATGTTAGGCAGAATACGATTGAAAAAATAAGGGGCGGATAATTCCACTGTCTGCATACTGAAACCGGAGGAGGTGATCAGACGGCAGGAAGCTTCACTGCTGACAGAAACAATTGCAAAATATACGCCTGGATTCAAACGAACTTTGCGATGAATGGAAAAAGGTTTCAAAGCAGAGGTGTCTGGTGAAAAACCGATGACAAGCGCAGCCATGCCTTCTATCATTTCCAGATATACTTCGCAATCAAAGTGAAGTAACTGGTTGACAGTACGGTTCGGTGTAAGGTGGTTTACACGACTGATCATATTATGCATTTTTTGGTTTATAGGCTGCTCATATACAGTGCCATAGGGCTCAAATTCCCTCATTGAAGTTTTGTATTGCATATTTACCTCCCAAATTTAGTTTATTATAACATTTGTTAGTAAAAATATCTATAAAATGTTAATTAGCTTGAGTGATTTTTGCAAAAAATAATTAAAAAAAACTAAAATAAATAAATCAGCTATTAAAAATTGTAATGACAAACTTTTAGAAATGGATTATAATTAAGTTACTCTGAATGGGATTTCAGGGGGAATCATAATCAAGGAGGGTGAAAAAATGCCTAATATTATTTTGACAAGAATTGACAATCGTCTTGTTCATGGTCAGGTAGCTACACAGTGGTGCGGTAGTATCGGTGCAAATCTT
>CAZSBV010000179.1:0-4370 GCA_964605105.1 uncultured Lachnospiraceae bacterium
GATAATGTCATCCCATTTTTCTTTAAGCAAATCCATTATAATTAACTCCTTAACCCAATATCTCCATAATATTTTACATCAAAAATAAAATATTCGCAACGATTATTAAATGTGGATAACTTTATACACATAAAAAACGTGATAAAGACAATGAAAAATCAAAATAAAAATTATTAATCCACATGTTATCCACATAAAAATAGCTAGTTATCCACATAATGTGGAAAAAAATGTGGAAAACTTTACCTTGACGTATACTTTATTATTTAATATAATTAGGCGTGGTATAAAAAAATGAGTACTTATATTATAGTTATATATAGGTTTTAAAAATCAAGGAGGTGGATATCAATGAAAATGACATTCCAACCAAAAAAGAGATCTAGATCAAAAGTTCATGGATTTAGAGCAAGAATGAGTACAGCTGGCGGAAGAAAAGTTTTAGCAGCCAGAAGAGCAAAAGGAAGAAAGGTATTATCAGCGTAGGCCGCATGTATGTGGCCTTTTCTTCTATATAAAATGAGGTTGTAAAATGAAAAATAAGGATTTTCAAATTGTATATAAAAAAGGAAAATCTTATGCAAATAAGTATCTGGTTATGTATGTATTAGAAAATCATACACAGGAAAATCGATTTGGTATATCGGTAAGTAAAAAAGTAGGAAACAGTGTCGTAAGACATCGTATTACCAGATTGATAAGAGAAAGCTACAGAATACAAGAAAATAAATTTTTAAATGGGTATGATATTATTGTGATAGCACGGGCGACTGCAAAAGGCACAGCCTATTTTGAAATCGAAAGTGCACTGGTTCATTTAGGAAAACTTCATAATATTATAGATAATCGGACGGAGATGTAAGAATTGAAAAAGATACTCATAGGACTGATAAAGTTTTATAGAAAATATGTGTCCGGGTTAAAATCTGCACCAACTTGCAAATTCATACCGACTTGTTCGGAATATGGGTTACAGGCTATTGAAAAACATGGCGCGTTTAAAGGAGGACTTCTTACTATTTGGAGAATTTTACGTTGTAATCCTTTTTCAAAGGGTGGGTATGATCCGGTACCCTAGTAACGATTCATTTTAGGAGGTAAAAAATGGCAATTTTATCAGCTAATCCAATCACCACTTTTATGGGTTGGATTATGAATGGAATATTCGAAGCATTGTATTTTATCGGAGTAAAAGATGTTGCTTTAAAT
The DNA here is from genome assembly GCA_964605105.1 of uncultured Lachnospiraceae bacterium. Taxonomy (GTDB): domain Bacteria; phylum Bacillota; class Clostridia; order Lachnospirales; family Lachnospiraceae; genus SFDP01. The sequence continues at coordinate 1,210 of CAZSBV010000179.1, forward strand.
ATTATTTTAAGCACAATATTATTTACTATTATTATTTATACACTATTGCTTCCGTTGACTATTAAGCAACAAAAGTTTACAAGAATATCTGCAATTATGAATCCTGAGATTCAGGCTATTCAAAAAAAATACCAGGGAAAAAATGACCAGGCATCTATGATGAAGATGCAGGAAGAAACAAAACTGATCTATCAAAAGTATGGAACATCACCAACAGGAGGATGTCTTGGTTCTTTGATACAGTTACCTTTCTTGTTCGCATTATGGCCGGTTATGAGAAATATACCTGACCATGTAAGCAGAGTAGATAGTGATAAGGTATATAAGTTTTTAGGAGTTATTATTTCAGGTACAGAAAAACAGCCTGCTGCTACTCCTTCTACCTTATTAAAATCAGGAGAAGTATGGTTAATTGTTGTTGCTATTTTAATTCCTATATTAGCAGGTGCTTCACAATGGATTAGTTCTAAAATAGCACAAAATTCGACAAAAACACGTAATGGAAAACAAGAAGAAAATGCTATGGCACAGCAAATGAATATGATGATGAATATTATGCCATTGATGTCTGTTTTCTTGTGTTTTTCTATGGAAATTGTTCTTGGCCTTTACTGGATTATCAGTGCAGTATACAGAACGATACAACAAGTTGTAATTAATAGAGTGCTTGATAAAAAACCAATTGATGAATTGGTAAAAGAAAATATGGAAAAAGCTGCTAAGAAAAATGCAAGTAAAAAAGAAGTTGATTCTAAAATGTTAAGCAGCATGGCCCAGACAAGCACAAAAAAAATTGAAGACAGAAAAACAACATCTACTAATAACATTGATTCTTATAAACCAAATGCGAAACCGGGAAGTTTGGCAGCAAAAGCGAATATGGTTACGGAATATAACAGAAAGAATAATAAATAGCCAAGGAGGTTTTTAAAATGAATAAAATCAGAGTGTCAGCAAAGACAGTCAATGATGCAATTACAGAAGCAAGCATTCAACTTGGTCTTGCAAGTACCAGTATTGAGTACGAAGTAATTGAGAAAGGAAGTGCGGGATTTTTAGGAATCGGGGCAAAACAAGCTGTGATTGAGGCTTGGCAAAAAGTAGAAAAAGAAATGAAAAAAGCTACTCCTAAAAAAGATGCACCGAAAAAGGAAGCACCAAAAAAAGAAGTTTCTAAAAAGGAAGTTTTACCTGAAAAAATTTCAGAACAACCTGAAGAGGAAGTTATTTCTGAAAAAGAGGAAAAATTAGCAGAAGTTTTACCTGAAACAATTAAGACTTGTGAAACATTTTTAAATGACGTATTAAAAGCAATGGATATGGAAGCCAACTTAACATCGGAAATTGATGAAGATGGAGCACTCAGCATTAATGTTGTAGGTGAAAATATGGGAATTCTTATTGGAAAAAGAGGACAAACATTAGATTCACTTCAATATTTAACAAATCGTGTTGCTAACAAAATGCAGGATGGATATGTTAGAGTAAAATTAGATACAGAAAACTATCGTGAAAGAAGAAAAGAAACATTAGAAAATCTTGCAAAAAATATCGCACATAAGGTAAAAAGAACAAAAAAAGCAGTTTTTTTAGAGCCGATGAATCCATATGAAAGAAGAATTATTCATTCTGCACTTCAGGGTGACAAATATGTTTCTACACATAGTGAAGGGGAAGAACCTTACAGACGTGTTGTTGTAACATTAAATAGAAAATAATTTTTAGAAGCACTTTTGATTGAAAGTGCTTCTTTTATTCTTTATAATGAAAAATGTACAAAATCCGTTTATGGAGGCAATTTATGAAAAAAGATACAATCGCTGCTATTGCTACTGCTATGTCTGTATCAGGAATTGGAATAGTTCGAATCAGTGGTACAGAGTCTTTAAATATTATTCAAAAGATTTACAAAGGAAAAAAATTAAAAGATCATGGCATTCATTATGGATATATTATCGATGGAGATGAAATAATTGATGAAGTTCTTGTAATGGTAATGTATGGACCACATAGTTTTACCGGTGAGGATACAGTAGAAATTAATTGTCATGGTGGAGTTTATGTTGTCAAAAGAATATTAGAAACTGTGATCAAAGCAGGTGCAAGACCGGCAGAACCGGGAGAATTCACAAAACGCGCTTTTTTGAATGGTAAAATAGATTTATCTCAAGCAGAAGCTGTGATTGATGTCATTCATTCAAAAAATGAATATGCTTTAAAAAGTTCAGTCAGTCAATTAAAGGGAAATGTACAGAAAAAAATAAAAGAGATACGCGAACAGATTATTTATCATACAGCATTTATAGAAACAGCATTGGATGACCCGGAACATATCAGTGTGAACGGATACGGACAAACATTAAAAATCACGGTTGAAAAATTGATTCAAGAATTAGAAACACTGATTAACAGTGCAGATAATGGAAGAATGATAAAAGAAGGTATCAAAACTGTGATTGTAGGAAAGCCAAACGCAGGAAAATCTTCCTTATTAAATGTATTGGTTGGTGAGGAACGTGCGATTGTCACAGATATAGCAGGTACAACACGTGATATTTTGGAAGAATCTATCAACCTTCAAGGTATTAGTCTGAATGTTATGGATACGGCCGGTATTCGTCATACTGAAGACATTGTAGAAAAAATCGGTGTGGATAAAGCAAAATCAAATGTAAGCGAAGCTGATCTTGTTATTTATGTAGTGGATGCATCTTGCCAATTGGATCAAAATGATTATGATATTATTGATATGATCCAAGACAAGAACACGATCATATTATTAAATAAATCAGATTTAACTACTGTTATTACAAAAGATATGATAAAATCTATTATCGACAAACCGATATTATCAGTTTCTGCTAAGAAAGAACAAGGAATTCAAGAATTCGAAAATACAATTAAAGACATGTTCTTTCATGGAAAAATTTCTTTTAATGATGAAGTTTATATTACAAATATGCGTCATAAGGCGGCTCTTCAGGAGGCATATGACAGTTTAAAGAAAGTAATGATAAGTATCGAAAATGATATGCCGGAAGATTTTTATTCCATTGATTTATTAGATGCATATGAATCACTTGGAAGTATAACCGGAGAAACGATTGGAGAAGATTTAGTAAATGAAATATTCAGCAAATTCTGTATGGGAAAATAAAGAT